>JABAHL010000004.1:0-173726 GCA_019353055.1 Faucicola osloensis | reverse complement strand
TAGAGAATAAGTGGGCGGTAGTGAAGCAAAATGTGCAACTGTCTATGAGTCAGTTTGAGTCACTCAATGACTGTGTTATTCATTGTTCATTTTAATTTAGGATTTACTATAAATTGCTTACCTTAACTTTAGATTAGGACTATCTCGTATAAAAATGAGAAATATTGACGAAAAAAATGCAAAGTAGATATATACTAGAAAAATTTAGTAGGGTGCATGAACAATATCAATCAAGCTCATGTTTCTAAACCATCTATGCGATGGCGAACGTCATAAATTTTATCTGCCACTGTAGAGATAGTTTCTAAACCATCTATGCGATGGCGAACTAGATGCCCTCGAAGCACCGATTGCGCTTGTTTTTCTAAACCATCTATGCGATGGCGAACGCTTGGTTTACGATATCCCAAGTTTCTTGCTGTTTCTAAACCATCTATGCGATGGCGAACGGGATAGCCGTATCAGTCGCTTGATTGAGCATTTTCTAAACCATCTATGCGATGGCGAACGACGTGAGCAAAGCCCAACGCCAAATCGGTAACTTTCTAAACCATCTATGCGATGGCGAACCCAAAAAAACGAGTTAAAACATCGGCGCTTTGTTTCTAAACCATCTATGCGATGGCGAACCTCAGCAAATATCTCAGCAACCTCATCATTAATTTCTAAACCATCTATGCGATGGCGAACTTAAAACAGGCGCGGCAGTTAACGATGGCACAGTTTCTAAACCATCTATGCGATGGCGAACTATTCGCCGTCAAAATAATCAAGACGGTACACTTTCTAAACCATCTATGCGATGGCGAACTACGCCTCCTTAAATAAAAAACCCACCGAAGTTTTCTAAACCATCTATGCGATGGCGAACTCTATATATCAACGCCAAAGATGGCGGCAGTTTTTCTAAACCATCTATGCGATGGCGAACAAATAAACAACATTGCCTTGCCGTTTGTAGGTTTTCTAAACCATCTATGCGATGGCGAACTCAAGCATGAATCTAGGCTATAAATCCATGTGTTTCTAAACCATCTATGCGATGGCGAACTATTACGCTGATGACTTGACTAAGCCATGCTTTTTCTAAACCATCTATGCGATGGCGAACTATTACGCTGATGACTTGACTAAGCCATGCTTTTTCTAAACCATCTATGCGATGGCGAACATCGCCGAACAGTTCCGCGACAATAGCGACTTTTTCTAAACCATCTATGCGATGGCGAACACACCCAGCGCAGATAACTCAAAAGTTTTTGATTTCTAAACCATCTATGCGATGGCGAACTAACAACTGTGGGCGATAAAGTCGATGCGGCTTTTCTAAACCATCTATGCGATGGCGAACAGCGAGCCTTTGCCACTTCTGCGGCTTCTGCTTTTCTAAACCATCTATGCGATGGCGAACTGGCAAAAAAAGACGGTTACACCGAAGGCGATATTTCTAAACCATCTATGCGATGGCGAACACAGCCGTCACTTTGCACAGTTGGCAAAGTGTTTTCTAAACCATCTATGCGATGGCGAACAAATAAACAACATTGCCTTGCCGTTTGTAGGTTTTCTAAACCATCTATGCGATGGCGAACTCAAGCATGAATCTAGGCTATAAATCCATGTGTTTCTAAACCATCTATGCGATGGCGAACTATTACGCTGATGACTTGACTAAGCCATGCTTTTTCTAAACCATCTATGCGATGGCGAACATTTAATAAAAAAGTTTGTGATTTTATAGATTTTTCTAAACCATCTATGCGATGGCGAACAAGGTCAACAAAAGGCACTGGTTAAACTTTGGTTTCTAAACCATCTATGCGATGGCGAACGCTAACTCGTAAATTCGCATTTATAGGATGCTTTTCTAAACCATCTATGCGATGGCGAACCAGCAACAAGACCATTAATCATTGATACGATATTTCTAAACGATCTATGCGATGGCGAACCACCAACGGCTCAAGCTGCGAATTGGTCATTTTTTCTAAACCATCTATGCGATGGCGAACGTGCTAGACCCTGCTAACAATCAAGTAAAGTGTTTCTAAACCATCTATGCGATGGCGAACTATTACGCTGATGACTTGACTAAGCCATGCTTTTTCTAAACCATCTATGCGATGGCGAACATCGCCGAACAGTTCCGCGACAATAGCGACTTTTTCTAAACCATCTATGCGATGGCGAACGCTGGTGAAAAAGTGGGTACTAAAGTCGATGCTTTCTAAACCATCTATGCGATGGCGAACTCGATGCGGTGGGCGAAAAAGTAACAACCGTCTTTCTAAACCATCTATGCGATGGCGAACGTCATCGCGGTAAGGACGGCAAAGTTCTCTATTTTCTAAACCATCTATGCGATGGCGAACAGCCAAGTCCTGCTGCAATGGCAAAGGCACTGTTTCTAAACCATCTATGCGATGGCGAACCGATTATTGGCGCAGATGTTAGCTACTGTGGTTTTCTAAACCATCTATGCGATGGCGAACCACAGAATACACGCTGTTTAGGTTTGCCGTTTTTTCTAAACCATCTATGCGATGGCGAACAGTTTCTTGTAGGCGTGTTGGGTGTACCTTCGTTTCTAAACCATCTATGCGATGGCGAACCTAAGATTTCAGCGATGACCGCATTGGTTTGTTTTCTAAACCATCTATGCGATGGCGAACAAAGTAAGTTTGCTCATAGCTTGAACGTGAGATTTCTAAACCATCTATGCGATGGCGAACGTTTCGCAAAAGGAGCTGATGGTGGTAAGGATTTTCTAAACCATCTATGCGATGGCGAACATTTGGCGGATATTGTCAGCGATAATACCCGTTTTCTAAACCATCTATGCGATGGCGAACAAAAACAAGAAGGCGCAAACGCTGTTTATGATTTTCTAAACCATCTATGCGATGGCGAACTTGCTTTTTTCCAAATACGAGTTAATAAATCATTTCTAAACCATCTATGCGATGGCGAACAGTCAAAATCAGGGTCAACTATTTTTAATCGTTTTCTAAACCATCTATGCGATGGCGAACGGCAATGTTCTAGACCTCGGCGTTAAAGTCGGTTTCTAAACCATCTATGCGATGGCGAACCGGATTGAATAGACAACATACCGAACAAGGCATTTCTAAACCATCTATGCGATGGCGAACTTACGCCCACAAGTGCAGACCTTGGCGTCAGTTTTCTAAACCATCTATGCGATGGCGAACAGGATAGAACAAATAAAATCGCTTGCATGACTTTTCTAAACCATCTATACGATGGCGAACATTTTATTCATAGGTGATGTATGTCTGACAACTTTCTAAACCATCTATGCGATGGCGAACATAGGAAAATGAAATGTCTGGTTTGATGATGATTTTCTAAACCATCTATGCGATGGCGAACATGACGAAAAACGCCAAATTGATGAGGCGTGGTTTCTAAACCATCTATGCGATGGCGAACTGGTTATTTGCGATAAGGCGTATAAGTATTTTTTTCTAAACCATCTATGCGATGGCGAACTTGATGATATTGGCGTATATGTACCTTCTTTATTTCTAAACCATCTATGCGATGGCGAACCAAAGCCCTGTTATGATATTTATGCTTTGTTATTTCTAAACCATCTATGCGATGGCGAACCGGGTGATTATCAAGCCGTGCCATATCCAGACTTTCTAAACCATCTATGCGATGGCGAACATAGATAATCAATGAACCGTCAGGACATTCGCTTTCTAAACCATCTATGCGATGGCGAACTTTCATCAATAATAACTTTGCCGTCCTCATCATTTCTAAACCATCTATGCGATGGCGAACCCAACTTGATAAGCAAGTTCAACTTCGCCATATTTCTAAACCATCTATGCGATGGCGAACCTAAGCCAAACTTAAAAAAATTGTCTGATGAGTTTCTAAACCATCTATGCGATGGCGAACTAATTTATTTAAAAATTCGACCTTGTTTTTTTTTTCTAAACCATCTATGCGATGGCGAACTATAAATTTAAACCGATATTTGACGCACTAAATTTCTAAACCATCTATGCGATGGCGAACTTTGACTACCAAGTTGTGCAGTCTGACCCCTCTTTCTAAACCATCTATGCGATGGCGAACACAGCCCAATCCAATTCCACCAAGTGAATTTATTTCTAAACCATCTATGCGATGGCGAACAAATTCAAACGCAGTTTAACCCACTTTTTTTTTTTCTAAACCATCTATGCGATGGCGAACAATTGCGCGCTGGGTTTGAGTCTGAGCTTGCGTTTCTAAACCATCTATGCGATGGCGAACTTAATGACACAATGAAACAATAAAACACATTATTTCTAAACCATCTATGCGATGGCGAACGATTTGCGCTAGGCGGTGGCATTGACCGAACATTTCTAAACCATCTATGCGATGGCGAACTATTCTTAATTGGCTACCTATTTTCTTAACTTTTTCTAAACCATCTATGCGATGGCGAACTTCTAAATCTGTGGGCGTTGTCATTAGTGAGGTTTCTAAACCATCTATGCGATGGCGAACAATCGTTTGGTCTTTTGGTTCTTCGTCGATATTTTCTAAACCATCTATGCGATGGCGAACATATTAATTATACTTTGGCCACTAAACGCAAATTTCTAAACCATCTATGCGATGGCGAACAAAATTATTTAAACCCTAGTTTAGCCAAATAATTTCTAAACCATCTATGCGATGGCGAACCTTGATATTACTGGGCTGTAGCTTTCATTTAATTTCTAAACCATCTATGCGATGGCGAACTTTCGGGGGGTGTATCCCCCATTTGTAACACGGTTTCTAAACCATCTATGCGATGGCGAACTGGATGTTGTTAAGGGAATAACACGCCTTGATTTTCTAAACCATCTATGCGATGGCGAACTTAATTCATCATGAAAGTTAATCATCAATGATTTTCTAAACCATCTATGCGATGGCGAACGGTTGGGCTTTTAGTGGTTATGATGCGGTTGCTTTTCTAAACCATCTATGCGATGGCGAACGCGCAGTTAACCGAGAGGTTTACTGAGTTTATTTTCTAAACCATCTATGCGATGGCGAACATTTCAATCAGCAAGGTTGTCGAAATCAAAGATTTCTAAACCATCTATGCGATGGCGAACCCAGTAATGCCTCAAGCTTGGCAACTCTTAGCTTTCTAAACCATCTATGCGATGGCGAACCCCAAGGCAATGTGCAAATCGTCACTGTTTTTTTTCTAAACCATCTATGCGATGGCGAACTAAACCTTTTGAGCTGCCGGCGTTTTGTGACTTTTCTAAACCATCTATGCGATGGCGAACCGTGAGCGGTGTAAGTTGCCCATTTTTTGCGTTTTCTAAACCATCTATGCGATGGCGAACCACAATTCTCAAAAACGGCTTGCATTTGTTTATTTCTAAACCATCTATGCGATGGCGAACTTGGGCTATAGTTCATTGTCTTGCTATAGCTTTTTCTAAACCATCTATGCGATGGCGAACATGAGACGTATTGTAAGGCTTTAGAAGTGATATTTCTAAACCATCTATGCGATGGCGAACCCGTGTTACTAATTGGGGTATAATCCCACGTGTTTCTAAACCATCTATGCGATGGCGAACGCAGAAAATGCGCAACTCTCACGCTCGAGCATTTTCTAAACCATCTATGCGATGGCGAACAGTGTGGCGGGTATCGTCACACTGTACCAGTTTTTCTAAACCATCTATGCGATGGCGAACACGGATTTGGAGTTACTTTACGAAAAATCTTATTTCTAAACCATCTATGCGATGGCGAACTATGACCTGTGATTTTTGCTACAAGCTCGACGTTTCTAAACCATCTATGCGATGGCGAACTGATTTATCATGATTAACATCATAATAATCAATTTCTAAACCATCTATGCGATGGCGAACTTTTTAAAACAATGGGCAACGACATTTCAAAATTTCTAAACCATCTATGCGATGGCGAACATCAGCCGTATTATTAGGGTTAAAATTCTTTTTTTCTAAACCATCTATGCGATGGCGAACACCGGTTCGGGTATATTTAACCTCTGCGCATTTTTCTAAACCATCTATGCGATGGCGAACATGTGCTACTCGGTGGTAGCCAGTTTTGGGTTTTTCTAAACCATCTATGCGATGGCGAACCTCCTAATGGAGGTCGATGGAAACTATCAGTATTTCTAAACCATCTATGCGATGGCGAACGCGTGATGGCAACCACTTTGGGTGGTGCGCGTTTTCTAAACCATCTATGCGATGGCGAACGGCGTTTAGCCCAAATTGTTTGACTTGTTGTTTTTCTAAACCATCTATGCGATGGCGAACGAGTCGTAATAGTCATAACATTTTTTTGGATATTTCTAAACCATCTATGCGATGGCGAACCATCAATATCGCTTACCACTTCAGTGACATTTTTTCTAAACCATCTATGCGATGGCGAACTCGAAAAGCGTGGTAATTGGAAACGTCCTGACTTTCTAAACCATCTATGCGATGGCGAACGGGATGTAATATACATTGGTTCCATCTGCCAATTTCTAAACCATCTATGCGATGGCGAACTACAAACTTTGGGTGATTGGATAAGACATGAATTTCTAAACCATCTATGCGATGGCGAACAGATAAAAAGTTTTTTATCGTGAGTAACTGTTTTTCTAAACCATCTATGCGATGGCGAACAATAGCGATGGCTTACCGCTTGATATGTCATTTTTCTAAACCATCTATGCGATGGCGAACCTTCCCACTCCTCGTAGGTCATTTGCGACACTTTTCTAAACCATCTATGCGATGGCGAACCTTTTGTTTCTTGAGTGCACTCAACCGCGTCTTTTCTAAACCATCTATGCGATGGCGAACTCGGTTTGTAGTGTGCCGCCCGCAATCACGCGTTTCTAAACCATCTATGCGATGGCGAACCTATTCAGCAAATGGCAGCTTACAAAGGACCATTTCTAAACCATCTATGCGATGGCGAACATGAAGCAATTAACGCCGCCAGTTTTCTATCATTTCTAAACCATCTATGCGATGGCGAACGACTATAACAAAGAGTACGAGCCGGCGGTGTGTTTCTAAACCATCTATGCGATGGCGAACCAGTGGTTTTGCTTACTGGCTCGGTAGATATCTTTCTAAACCATCTATGCGATGGCGAACCTGACTTGATTAAGTCACCGCCTAAAGCGGTATTTCTAAACCATCTATGCGATGGCGAACCCCGACATAGTGAGCAATACTATAAAATCATGTTTCTAAACCATCTATGCGATGGCGAACATTTCACAGCGTCGCAAAACGGGTGTACTTCTTTTCTAAACCATCTATGCGATGGCGAACTTGGCGGTATGGTTAGAACGTCTAAACGCTCATTTCTAAACCATCTATGCGATGGCGAACTCGAAAAGCGTGGTAATTGGAAACGTCCTGACTTTCTAAACCATCTATGCGATGGCGAACGGGATGTAATATACATTGGTTCCATCTGCCAATTTCTAAACCATCTATGCGATGGCGAACCACTTTCAAACCAATGTATGCGCCACCAACAATTTCTAAACCATCTATGCGATGGCGAACATCGTCTTGGCGCGTGTCGTTGCGGACGGACTTTTCTAAACCATCTATGCGATGGCGAACCAAAAAAAAGCTGGGGACTACTAAGGGGGAAATTTCTAAACCATCTATGCGATGGCGAACACTAACTCTCATAGGTATCCAACTGACCCGTTTTTCTAAACCATCTATGCGATGGCGAACATCGCCTTGGCAGTTCACGATACTGACGGACTTTTCTAAACCATCTATGCGATGGCGAACGGACGTTATATACATTTTTTTCGTACTGTCTATTTTCTAAACCATCTATGCGATGGCGAACTCGAGCCATTTTTTAAGTTAATCGCGGAGTTATTTCTAAACCATCTATGCGATGGCGAACGAAAGATTTTGAATTACCCGCGTTTTGCTCTTTTTCTAAACCATCTATGCGATGGCGAACATAAGATTCTAAACAAGCAAGACCAAATGCAATTTCTAAACCATCTATGCGATGGCGAACTGGAGAATTTTCTGACAAAATCCCCAGATATCAATTATATACGTTTTAATTCAGTCAAGACACTTCGTTTTAAAGTGCTTTTTATAAGCAGCTGATTTTATTTAATTTTTTGGCAAGTGTCTACAACGAAGCCAAACATATAATCCAACACATCTTGGTCTTGGCAAATCTCGATAAGTTGCATCCGAAACTCTTTTTGATTATGCCCCAGTTTTGCCGAAATAAATGCTTGTGGCATCACCATCGCATCTTTGACCAAATCTGCTACATCAAACACCAAACCACCACGGCGGGTTTTACCATGTAGCATCGGTAGAGCAAAGCTAATACCTAACCCATGTAATGCAACTGCCGCATAGCCATAAGCGATATAATTCCCGTGGTCAAGGTAGCTATTGGCGATATCGGCGATATCATCATTGGCATTTTTGCCTTCCTCGCGGGTAAATTTAAAGCCACAGCCTTCCGCCAAGCTTTTATATAATACCTTTGCCCAGCGACCTTCGGCAGTCAATAACTGCTCTTGGTTCATTGCCGATTCTATCGCTTGTGAAAAATTAACTACCGCCGATTCATCTAGGCGAATACCATATGATGTCAGTAGTGGATTTTTTTGCCAGTATTTTTTGACAATTTCAATACGTTCTTGTAATAGCACCTTTGCCATCAACAGCCGTGTCGTATCATCAAGCCATGCTTTCATCCAAATTTGCATATATTCGGTAGGACGATACTCACTTTGTGGGGCTAGAAAGGTCAAATCTAATGCACTAAATAATGGTGAACCGCCTGAACCACAAAAACCGACCATTACATTTGATTCTGCCAAACGTCTAGCGGCGGCATCGGTAATCGAACTACCTTTACCCAGTAATAAAAAAGCGGTATTTTTTTCGGGAATATTATAAAAATGTTCAATCGGTTGCATACTTTCGGTCAGATACACGATACGGTCATCTTTTAAAATGACTCGAACTCGCTCAAGATAAAACACACACGCCCGCTTGGACAACATCAGCGGACGGCTACGTTGCTTACGTAAATGACTATTATGAGTTTGGCTCATGTTTTTCTCTTTGATAAATGAAAAAGCAGTAAGCATAAAAGCCTACTGCTTTTTTAAATTAGAATATCGGCAAAGCAAACGGCTGACTGGCACGAGCCAAACCATAGCCATCTGGCACGCCGTCACCTGCATTTTCCATCGTTACAATATCGATGGTTAAGGTAAAAACTTGTCTTGTGCTTTTACTGGCAACTTTAAGATACGGCAAGTCTTTGGCAGTGGCTAGACGACGTTCTCGTAATGGCACATTATTGTCAGACAGTTGAGTACGTTCCATTTTTGCCGTAGGAATGCGAAAACGACGATAACTTTGCCAGCCTGTGATTTTGGCTGTTGGTACAGGCGTTGGCGTACCGACCACACTATAATCCCGCACTTTCCAATGTTGGCTAATACTATCTACCAATCGCTGTAATGCCTCGCTACTATCCGAAAATACCCGAAAAATATCAAAATCAAAACGGGGCGACTTGCCATATTTTTTTTCGAAATCCGCTTGCTTTGCTTTAAGCTTTGGGGAAGGGACCAATGCTATGGCATATGGTGATTTATCCACCAATGCCAACGCTCGAAACGTGCCATGCAATACCGCATAAATCTGATTGCGAATGGTCGGTAGTGATAAATCGACCGTATCTGCCGATTCAATCACACGTACATCCACATAAAACTCAAATGACATCTTAATCTCCCTCAGAATATACGCCACCACGAATCAGACAGGCAATTAAAAACATCCCTTTTTCGCTGTTGGGGTCTAAGTCATCAATCTCTTTTAAAATATCAAACGCTGACATTTTTTCTTTACCCACACGATAAAAAAATTGATGCTCAAGATTTGCCCCATTTGGCTCTACCGCAATCGGTTTATGGTTGTATTCTTCGGCATTGGGATACCACGTATCAATGGTACGAATCGCATTACCGATTTTTTGGTCACGTAATGCCGCTTGCCCCAAAAATTGGTTGTTGTCTGCCCCACGTTGCGGGCGAACAGGGTTAAGTTGATACAGCGAACGAGAAAAGCCTTTGGGTTTATCTTCTAGATAATTTTGTGAAGGGAATACTTCCACACCACCCATGCCAAAATCAACTACCGCTTCGATATGTAGCCCTGCATTGGTTGCGTCGCCTTTTGCCCCTGTTAATAAAATCTCGGCTAATGCCTGCTCATCCGCACTAGGATTGTCAAAACTGTTTAAATTGTAGTCTAACGCCTTAAAATTATAAGATTTTCCCGAATTTTGACTGGGTGTTACCGTAATTACAATGCTTTCTGCCACCAAGCGATTACGCCATAACCAGCGACCGTTCACAACATTACGCACATAACGACCGACCACCGTTTTTAGCCCATCGCTGTCTTTGGCACGAGCCACAAACCCTTGAAATGCCTTGCGAAATGCTTGTTCATCGCTTTTATCTGCCCCTGCTTTAGTCGCACTGGCAAACAAAATATCATCCAAGTCAATCAAACGAAAATCCCACGTCACCAATAATTTGGCATTGGGTAATAATTTGGCAGATTCGGTTTGTTGAATATTACTGACTTCACGAGCGACTGATTCGCCCGATGCTGACCCTTTGCTTTTATTGCCTGCCACATTTTGTGTACCACGAATGCCATGATACATGACTTTTAATGATTCAGTTTTGCCATCTATCAGATGAAAAAACGCCCCGTCGCTGATAACAGTACCACGTTGTAGGGCTAGGCTTGCGGGTAATTTTTTGAAAGTTGCCATAATAAAACTCCTGTTTGTTGTTTAACATTGGTTAGGTAAAAGTTTAGTTTCAAAAGTAAGGTTAAATAGATTGTCGCAATAAAAACACATCGCCACCGTCATGGGTTTGCCATTGGTACTGCCAAAATAACTCTTGTGGGTTGTCAGATAATTGACGTAACGGCTCGGCAATCAGGTTTTGGGGCTGTTGCGGTTTTTGCTCTTCTTCATATAAATCCAAGTTATCAGAATTTTGAGCGTTAGCAACATTCAGCAGTTGCCGAATTGACACATATTGCACTAAGCCAATCAAGGGTTCGGCATAGGCGTGAGGTGTAGGTATTACAGCTTGTTCAAGGGTATACGCTTGTCGTACACCTGTTCTATCGGTTTTTGGGTCTTCAAGCAACGCATAACCTAGATTAGTCGCTGACAAAAAACTTAAGCCATGATGTTCACCAAAAGCATGATTTAAGCCGTCTTTGGTGAGTGCCAATAGCCGTGTAAAGGCTTGCAAACGATTGAGATTTTGCGATTGTTGGTACGCTAATAACACATCGTGACGGTCTAGCACCACAAAGCCTGTCTTAATATTTTTGGAAAAAATTTTTGATAAATCTTTTTCTTCAAAAATTTCAACTTTACCAATTTCAATAATTTGACCGCCTGCAAATCGTTGATTGTTTAATAATTCAATTAACACGTCTGAATCAATAACACAATCAAATCGTATCACCAAACTAAGATGCAAATGACAGCTTGCCGTTGGTTGTAACGATAAGGCATTGGGATTTTTTGATGAATAATCGTTTTTATTGATAAACGCAGAGCCACGGCGTTGGGCAGGGGTAAAGCGTCCATAGGCAAAGCCACCCAAATCTTGCCTGTCATGGTGAATATAAATCACGCCTGTGTCCTTCACGCCCAATTTGCGAGCCAAGGCATGAGCGAACATAGTGGATGCCATCAAAGGTACGCCACCGAGCAAAATCCCGCTGGTCTGCAGATTTGCCCCTTGCACTTGAATATGCGGAATGACCGCTAAAAAACTCATGATGCTAACTCCTTATGACTGTAGAGCAAGCCACGAATTCGGCGAGCCAAAAATGGTATGGTGCTATCTTCGAGTACAAAGGTAACAGGGTTACTTTGTCCTTCGACTTCGTAGGATTGACGGACGATACTTTTTGCCAAATGCTCGGCAAACACAGTCATCCAACCTTCATCTCGTAGCTTTGGGTCAATCAGTCCTTGGATGGCTAAATCGACGCTTGGGTGCTGTAATGGTGTTAAAGCAACCCGTTCTTTACTCACCATTTCCCCTGGATTTTCGTCATACGTTTCATCGCTTATTTTAGTGATATTGGGCAATCTATCAGCCACTTGTTCGAGGCTATTTTTAGCTTCTCGCCCTTGAGCCAAGACGATGCGTAAGATATGGGTCAAAAATTGTTGCTCGGCTTCACGGCTATCCATATTGGTACTAGTGGCTTCAATGCCTTTGTTTTTCCAATCTTGGTTATTTAAATCTTGTTCGGTAGTAGCAATACCTTGATTCACTAAATCTGCCCAAGCAAATAATGCGGGCTGAACAAGTTTGTCTTTCGGCAATTTATTGGGGATATAGTAGTCTAAGCCTTTGTAATACAGGCTAAAGGCTTGACGTATCGTATCATTAGCAGTTGGGGCAGTTAGATAAATTGGGCGTTGCATGGCTCGTACTAGGCTACCCACATTTTGCGGATTTGCCCCACCAATACCAAATACAGCGGTGGTAATACTGTGTAAATCATTGTCGGTTTTACGAGCTTCTTTGATATCATCAACTTCATCATTTAACCAATGATTCACCCCTGCTGAGCTAATGGGACTAATTGAAAGGTAATCGTCACCTTTTGGCAATAATAACTGACGCATCCGAATGTTAATATGCTCAAGTCCCGCTTGATAAGGCGTGTCAAACAAGCTGACAATATCAGGCTGAATCGTATTTACCACAGTTTTAAAATCATCATCTTGCTCTGATAAATCTTCATCTAACATCGCTGATTTGATGGCTTTAAAAATCGTAGCGGTCTTACCTGCATTGGCTTGGTAATCGGTGGGAATGGTAATATCGTCAGCCAATAATGTTCTCGCACTGATATAGGGTAAATCCAACGCTTGCGATTTTGCCAAGCGAATACCGCCTTTTTCGATATTGGAATTAATCGTTTTATTACTAAAATGCACCGATTCAGCAAGCGTTTGCCGATATTGGTCGATAGGGATGGTGGAAGCATCTGACATTCATTTCTCCTTTTTTATTTAATTCTATCTAGTTTTAGCATAGTATTGCCCAAATAAAAAGCAGGCAAAAGTGGATAAACGACAGTGAGTGCCGTTTATCTTTCTTCTTGAGTATTTATTAAGCTAAAACTTGTGTGAAATGATTAATACCTTTGTCTGTCACTCGAACTTGCATTTCAAAAGATACCTTGCCCGATGTATGCTCGATACGAATCATACGATGGGTTAGCAAATTTGAATTGACATGGCTTTGATAAGCTTCCCAAGCGGATTGGGATTGGCGTTTAAAGATATAATGATTAGTAGCTAACCATTGAATAAACTTTCTAGGTGAAAGCTGAAGCATTTTGGCAACGGTGCTTAGACAATAGCTTTGAGTTATGCCAGCAGATTTTACTGGCACTTTGGAAGGGATTTGTGATACCATATTTGGCATTCCTTTTTAATCAACAGGTTAATAGGAATAAAAAGCAAGTTCCTCGTCGCCAAACATCGGACTTGCTTTTTTTTCGTCTGTAAGAAAGTTGTTTTTAACTGTCTTGTTTCAGATATTACTATAGAACTGATTATACAGTCAACTTAAATTTTTAAATAATAAAAAAGGACACAAAAAAATTTATATACTAAGGACATATAAACTAGTTAAATCCATCTAAGCGATGGCTAAAGTATTATAGCTATAATTACAAAAATAATTATATACTAATTTCTCAACCATCTAAGCGATGGTTAAACGATTATAACATAAAGCCCTTTTTTACCAATATTTTTTTGGCGACATAAATTGACCTTTAATTTTATAAGTCTATTGAAAAAAACAAAAATCTGTTTATAGTGGTTTTATATTTATCAGTCAAATAAAAAATTATGCACGTCATTTTTATCTCTGCTTGCGAAAAAAAAGCCCTGAAAAAAACCCGAGCCGTACTTGACAGCTACGCCATCCGCACAGGACAAAGCACATGGCAAGCCCCCATGACCATGGAAGGTCTAACCGAAGTCCGTAACGCCCTTAAACAAAAAGGCATTACTCGCCAAACCGCCGTTGCCGCTTACATTAACTACGGTATGCGACGCATGAAACTGGCGTGGGTCGTGGGCGCAAAGCATCGGTTTAATAGCGAAGGGGCATACCCTGTCGCTTCAACTGGTAAGCCTTATACCAAGCGACAAATCGACGACTGGACCAGAGCAGCAAGCCTATTGGCAGGGGCGGCAGGCGATATGCATGATATTGGCAAAGCATCGCAACATTTTCAAAACAAGCTGTCGCCTAATCAAGCCAATAAAATCATCGCCGATGACATCCGCCACGAATGGCTATCTGTCAAGCTACTGCAACAACTCCGACACAATAACTTTGATTGGCAAAATGCTTGGCAACAAGTTGCCAAAGATAAAAACCGTAATACTTTTACGCTAGGCGACTTAACTAAGGTTAAAAAAGGGGTTTCAACTACTATTGAAGCAGTTGATTATCTAATAATAACGCATCATGGTTTATTAGGTGTTGCTGAAGGAATGAAAAATATCTTTAAAGCTACGCCAAACCATTCTAAACACGTTCGTCAAGAATTACCCCGTACCGAACAACTCACTTGTGCAGGCGAGTTACCACAAAGCATTTTTGATAGTTATCAAAAACGAATGGCACGACTTGCCAAATTATTGCCTACCAACGCCAGTCCAACTTATTATAAAGCCCTCTGTTTACATGCTCGTAATGCCTTGATTCACGCTGACCATACCATTTCTGCGGTCAATTATCTGGACATGGTGCAACCTGCCACTCCAACTCCCACGCAACTGTTTGCTAATACCTGTTTTGTTGATAGTAAAAAACAACACAATCAACCGCTAGAATGGCATTTACGCCATGTGGGCGAACGAGCCAGTTTTATCGCTTGTAACATGATGACAGAATTAAATTTGTCTGGACTATGTGAGCAGACCGTCGAATATATCAAAACACCCACGCAAAACGCTCATTTTAAGTGGCAAAATGTTGCTGGCAATGCCTTGCAAAAATTCGCCGATAAACACCCCGATGTACCGACGCTTGTTTTTAATATCGCAGGTACAGGTAGCGGTAAAACTCGGATGAATCTACGCACCGCTTGCACCTTGCGACCCAATGACCCACGCATTTGTATCGCTCTCAATTTACGCTCTTTGACCTTGCAAACAGGTGATGCTCTCAAAAAATCCATGAATCTGTCCGATGACGAATTAGCCGTTGTCATCGGCGACAATATTACCCAAGAACTATTTGAAAAAGCCAAAAAAAACCAAGGGATTGACGAAGATGAAAATCCCCCAGAGCCGATATTTGATGCTAAAGGGGATGATTATGACATTCCTGCATGGCTTAACCCATTATTTGAGAAAACCACCAAAAAGGGCATTATAAGTGACAATGATGGCAAAACTTTATTGGCATCGCCTTTGCTCGTTTCCACCATTGATTATCTGATAGCAGCGGGCGAACCACACAAACAAGGACATCATGTCAAAGCCTTGCTACGATTAATAAGTAGTGATTTGATACTCGATGAAATCGATGGCTACGACCCCAAAGCCTTGATAGCAGTATTACGCTTGGTGCAGCTAGCTGCCATGTATGGTCGCCATGTGATTTGCTCATCGGCAACCCTCTCCAAGACATTAGCTATTAGCGTGCATCGTGCCTTTGAATCTGGTATAGCGATGCGACAAGCATTACTAAATGATGACAAACAAGCCTTTAATATCGCCATTATCGATAATGAAATTGACAGTAAAAATCCACCCAAAATTTGGCAACAAACGCTAACTCAAGATAGCGACACCCAAGCTGACGATAAAAATTTTAAAGATATTTACCAAACACACCTCAATGAATTACAGCTTGCTTTATCCAAAAAGACGAGCTTTCGCCTAGCCGAACTCAAACCCATGCCAAAGGCAACTATTAGCGATTGGCAACAAGCGGTACTTGAATCTGCCCAAATCTTGCATGATAGATACGCTTGGCAATGTCAAAATGGGGAAAAACGCCTATCCTTTGGCTTAATTCGGGTAGCAAATATTCACCATGCTATTAGCCTTGCTCATTATTTTGCCAATCATTGGCAACATGCCCATATCGCTTGCTATCATGCCAATGATTGGCGAATCAATCGTTTTTATAAAGAACAACGCTTAGACACTTTGCTAAGTCGTCATAAAGATGGCAAAAAACGCAAAACAGGTAATGAAACCATCGAGCAAGATAGCGAAATTATCGAACTCATGAAACACAGCCAACAAAAAAATGTACCCTTTGTCGTGATTGCCACGCCTGTCGAAGAAGTGGGGCGTGACCATGATTTTGATTGGGCAGTCATTGATGCATCAAGCGTTCAGTCCATCGTACAGACCGCTGGGCGAGTCAATCGTCATCGTCGAAAAACGATTCATGAGCCAAATATTATCATCCCCCAATTTAACTATCGGCATTGCAAAAACGTGCAACAACAAAAACCCAAACAACCTGCTTTTATCTATCCAGGTTATGAAAGTTATAGTCAAGATGAAAACTATCCAAACCATGATTTGGCAAAATTGTTACCTTGGCAAAATAATCAACTCATAATAGATGCTAGACTGCGTTTTGACAAAGATAACTGTCTATTTGCTAAACTTGATGATAGAGAGATACAAGGGTTTTGTGAGCGATACTTTTATGATGAAGGCGATGAGCTTTTTTCAAATGCCCAAGTGGATAGCTGTCTAATGACTGAGCAACTGTATCAAACATTCACCCCATTACGCGATAGACAGTATCAAGCCTTGTATCGAATAAATCCCAACTCTATCAAGGAAGGCGAGTTGGTCATAGAAAAATATGTGAATGCGTTTAATCCAGTATTTAAAAAGCAACAACAAGAATGGCAAGATTATAGCGGTGATTTTACCAAACCTATTTTACAACCCGCTAAGCCACAAGCGTGGCTGTATTTGTCGCCTAGTCAAATGGTGGAACAATGCGAATTTTATGATATTGATATTGAACAAGGCTGTCAAATTTCACTAAGTCTATATAATGATAAAAATGAGATACAGTGGCTATATGATGAAGGGTTTGGTGTAGTTAAAAAATAAGTAATTATGCTTGATATCGAATGTCTCATGTAAATTTGTTTTTATGATAGAAATTAAACTTTATCAAAATAATCTTATCACTCTAAATTTCATTAAACATTAGTATTAGTATTATCTATATTATTAAATTATAGAGGCTCTGTATTCCGCCATGGTAGCGGCTTTGCACGCAGATATGTGTACAGACAGGTGAATATAAATGTACAGATAGGTGAATCAAGATGTTCAGATAGGTGAATCAAGATGTTCAGATAGGTGAATATAAATGTACAGATGGGTGAAATACGTGTACAGATGGGTGAAGCTAGCAGTTTAACGCACATTAAAAGCGATTCGAAATAAATAATGAAAAATAACTTCTAAATCATTGAAACGAATGAATTTTGATTAACTTTTGTAACCGACATAGATTAACATAGATTACGATTTTACCCATCGTCAAGTGCACTTCTATAATTAGGCTCACATAAATCTGAGATAATGGATAGCAAGTCACCCTATGACGATGCAAAATTTTTACAAGCCAGGTGCTGATAAAGTAATGATTATCAAACCCAATACCTTGGTCGAAGCGGGTTTTGACTTAACTGAAGCCGAGCATGACTTGATGACGCTTGCCATTAATAAACTGCATCGATTACAGTCAGGTGGCAAACGAGTATTAATTAGTGCCAAAGAATTCGCTGCCGCCAATCGAGTCAATGAAATCTATGCCTATCGAGCCTTAAAAGATACTGCCAAAATTCTAGGCGATAGAAAACTCAAATTTACCTTATATCTTGATAAAAACATCCAAGCAGAAAATGACGCTGACAAACTCACCGTTCTCAGAACCTGTTCACGATTAAAAAATATGCTAGGATAAGCCACATAATCGATTAATAACCGAATAATTCACCATGAGAAAAGCCTATCCAAGCGACATTAGCAAAGAACAATTCGAGCACATACTACCGATTTTAGAAAGTGCAAGGAAGAAGACCAAACCAAGAACGGTTGACCTTTATGACGTATTTTGTGGGTTATTGTATGCACTAAAAACAGGTTGCCAATGGCGACAGCTGCCCCATGACTTTCCCAAATGGCGCACCGTCCACTCGTACTTTCAGAAATGGAGTGAGCTTGACGAAGAAGGCAACAGCATTCTTGACAAGGCCTTAAAAAAAATTGGTCAAAAAAGCGCGGAAGAAGGACAACCGTAAGGGCAAAACCAGTTTTACCACAGAAGTTGCCAAAAGAGATGAACTGCATACGTTTAAAGTCATACCAAAGCGATGGGTTGTAGAACGTTCGTTTGCTTGGCTTGAGAAAAATAGACGTCTATGGAAAAACTGTGAGCGTCATTTAAACTCAAGCCTTCAATTTACCAATCTTGCTTTCATCGCTTTGTTATTGAAAAGATTGCGAACAGGTTGTAAGCAAAGTGTGGCGGATTATGAAGGGGCGATTTTACTGGGGCGAATTTATGATGACCCCAGTTATTTACAAGGTGTTTATGAACGCATCGATGCTCAATTAGCCATTAAGCCATTAAGCCAGTTTTAGCCAACTAATACAAGGAGTCAGAGATGACATCTAATAACCAAGATAAAGCCAGTTTCCAGACCGATTATGTCCGTCTAAATGTGGAACAAAAAGATAGCGTGTTACTCATTGAGCTCAATCGCCCAGAAAAATATAACGCCTTTGATAGCTTGATGATTCAAGAGCTATCAAAGGCTCTTACTGAGTATGAGCAGCGGGATGAATTACGCTGTGCCTTACTGTATGCCCGTGGGGAGAATTTCACCACAGGGCTTGATTTGATTGAGCTGCAAGATAAGGTACTGTCAGGTATTTTTGATTATCCGAACGACTGTATAGACCCTTGGGGTGTGTCAGGTATGCCGCGTACTAAACCTTATGTCGTTGCGGTACAAGGACTTTGTTTTACCGCGGGTATCGAGCTCATGCTCAATGCCGACATTGTGATTGCCAGTGATGACAGCTGCTTTGCCCAAATGGAGGTGCAACGAGGCTTGATGCCGTTTGGTGGGGCAACCATCCGTTTTGTACAAACGGCAGGTTGGCAAAAAGCCATGCTTTATTTGCTCACTGGCGATCGCTTTGATGCCGCCAAGGCAGATGCGATGGGATTGGTCAGCCAAGTAGTGCCTAAAGGCGAGCAGTTTGCCGTCGCACTTAAGATTGCCACACAGATTAGCAGCCATTCTGCCCCGCTAGCAGTCAAACGTTTATTACAATCTGCCAAACAAGGGACTGAGCAAGATCCTAAAACTGCCTTTGCCAATGTCCTTGGTTACTTACCAGATTTGTTTTTATCCCAAGATTTTGCAGAAGGTGTCGCATCCTTAAGAGAGAAGCGACCAGCCCAGTTTCAAGGCAAGTAAAGAGATGACTAAGGCAAATGCTTAGTTTATCGACGCATTTTATCAACCCATTTTATCAATCAATGAATTGTGACTTATGACACCTACTTTTGAACACTTCACCCAAAGAGATTTTACCGTTGTAGCAGCCGATGGCTTTGCATTGGCAGCCATAAGCTATGAGCCTGAAGAGTATAAAGCCACAATTATTTTGCAGTGACGCTAAAGTTTAAAACAGTTTGATATTGTGTTTTGCTACACGCTTGTTGATGATTTGATTATCTGAAACATTAGAGAAAGAATTATGAACATTAAATCACTTATCGCTTTTGTGGTACTCATCGCAATTGGTATTTTCGGTTATTCTTATTTTTCTAGTAAAAAGCATGAGGAGCGGCTGGCTACTATGAGGGCCGAGTCTGCTAAAGTGCAATTGCCTTGGCGACAATTGTGAAAGACATGCAAGCCGAGAAAAGAGAGCTTGAAATATTGAACGTTACAAAATGCCTAACTCCCGCAAAAGATAAATTATTAGCAGCAATGAAGCTTAATGAAGATAGTTTTTTGGCATTTATGGATGATGCAACTTTGGGGAAATATATTGCTCAATCCAAGGTGCAAGATGTTGAGAACAATGTACAGGCTTACGAGCAAATAGCTAGACTATGTAATTAACAAAAAAACCACTCAAACAGTGGGTTTTTTAGGGAAAAACACCCATGGAAAGGCATTTTGAATTAAGCGAGGAAACGCCTTTTTCTGATGAGGTGCAAAACCAATATAACCCATCGGACGAACGCATTCAAAATGCCAATTATAAAGGGGATTTAGAGATAGCCAAATTGAAATGATCCCTATGAATCATACAGTTAATTTAATTCCAATGCACCAATTACCGCTTTGCCCCAACTTGGTAACTCTTGACTAATGGAATACCAAATCCAAGTGCCTTTACGCTCACTTTCTAAAATACCGATTTGCTTTAATTGGTTTAAATGCCGCGAGATAGTTGGCTGTGGTTGGTGTAACTCGCTGATGATGTCACACACGCATAACGCTTGCTTCTGATTAAGTAGTTGCACAATTTTTAATCTGGTGGGGTCGCTTAACGCCTTGAGAAAGTCTGTTTTATTCATATATTTACATATCCAAATATATAGATTATAGTATAGCTCAATTTTAACAGGTTTCTATAGGCAGTCAATGATTACCGCATTACTCATTTTTCTAGTGACTTTGATAGTTGTAATATGGCAACCTAAAGGCTTGGGCATCGGTTGGACGGCCAGTATCGGGGCTGGGATAGCTTTGCTATTAGGGGTAATAACGGTTGATGATATTCCTGTAGTGTGGAATATTGTTTGGAACGCTACCTTTGCTTTTATTGCCATTATCATCATTAGTCTATTACTTGATGAAGCAGGCTTTTTCCGCTATATCGCCTTGCACGTTGCAAGATTAGCAAAAGGTAGCGGTAATCGGTTGTTTGCTTTTATTGTGCTACTTGGGGCGGTGGTATCGGCATTGTTTGCCAATGATGGTGTGGCTTTGATATTAACACCCATTGTGATTGCGATTTTAACCACGTTACGCTTTTCCCCTGCGACTACCCTTGCTTTTATTATGACAGCAGGATTTATCGCTGATACCGCCAGTATTCCGCTCGTGGTGTCTAATTTGGTAAATATTGTGTCGGCTGACTTTTTTAAAATCCCTTTTACCGATTATGCCAAAGTGATGATACCAGTAAACGTGGTAGCGGTTGTCACCTCATTATTGGTATTGTATGGATTTTATCATAAAGACATTCCTACGGTTTATGCGTTGGATTTAATCGAAAACCCACAATCGGCTATTGTGGATAAAAATACCTTTATCATGGGTTGGGTGGTGTTGGCGTTACTTTTGTTGGGTTTTTTTGTGCTTGAGCCTATAGGTGTACCCATTAGCTTCATTGCAGGGGTTGGGGCTTTGGTGTTGCTTGTGGTAGCGAAAATGGGTAAAAAAATAACGGTGCTACCGATTGTCAAAAATGCCCCGTGGCAAGTGGTTATATTTTCATTGGGTATGTATTTGGTGGTGTATGGTTTAAAAAATGCAGGGCTGACCGATTATTTAGCTCATGAGTTAAGCCAACTCGCTAATCATGGCATGATGACAGCTACAGTAGGAACAGGGTTATTATCGGCAGGGCTTTCATCTGTAATGAATAATATGCCAACGGTGCTAATTCAAGCGTTAGCGATTGATGAGGCGATTATCCATGACCCCATGATAAAGCAAGCCATGATTTATGCCAATGTAATAGGCTGTGATTTAGGCACGAAAATTACCCCGATTGGCTCACTCGCTACCTTATTATGGTTGCACGTTTTAGCCAGTAAAAATATTACGGTGAGTTGGGGCTATTATATTAAAGTCGGTATTATTTTAACCTTGCCTGTATTGGTGGCTACATTGGTTGCATTGGCAATTTGGTTGCCAATCATTCAATAATTTTAAAACTTAAAAAGGAACAAGTATGCAAAATATCACAATTTACCACAACCCTAACTGTGGCACATCACGCAATACGCTTGCTCTTATCAAACATCAAGGCATTGAGCCCTCTGTTATTTATTATTTGGATAACCCACCTGATGAAACAACCCTGCGTGATTTAATTACCAAAATGGGTATTACCCCAAGACAATTACTGCGTGTAAATGTGCCGCCTTACGCTGAACATAGGCTAGATAACCTTAGTTTGACTGATGATGACCTTATTCAAGCTATGTTAGCTGACCCACTTCTAATCAATCGTCCAATCGTTGTGAGTGATAAAGGCGTTAAGCTGTGCCGTCCTTCCGAAGTTGTACTAGATTTGATTGATACGCCCTTAACCAAAACCTTTATCAAAGAAGATGGGGAAAAGATTGAGCCGAAAATTTAGTCAAAACACCTGTTTTTATTGAACTTGTAAGCCGTTACTAGGAATCCCCAGTAACGGCTTTCTCATTTCAGCAATAAACTATCGGGTAGTGGTCTGAAAAGTATGCTGGTATAGAAATAAAAAAGACAACTTGGGATAAAGATGATAATTTGAGGTTATGAAGACACAAATTACAATCAGCTGCTCAAGCTGTCTTAGCAATAGTATAAAGCGTAATGGCTGGAAAATCTATGGTAAGCAAAATTACCAATGTAAAGATTGCCAACGTCAATTTATTGATGAATCACAACTAAAGTATAAAGGCTGTCAATTACATATTGAAGCCAAGATACGGTTAATGCTCGTTCGAGGTTGCAGTATTGCTGACATTGTAGTTATAGAGAAAGTAAGTAAATACAAAGTATTGAGTGTCTTAGTCAAATCAGCGCATCAAATCAAGCCTAAGAAACGCTACTACCAAAGAATACAAGTTGATGAGTTTTGGACGTATGTAGGCCACAAGAAAAACAAGGTTTGGCTTGTGTATGCCTACGACCCAGATACAAATGAAATCGTCGCCTTTGTTTGGGGTAAGCGCAACTTACAAACAGCTAAGCAACTGCGAGCAAAGCTTAATAAGCTAGGCGTTGACTTTGGCTATGTGTGCTGCGATAACTGGGACAGTTTTTTAACGGCATTCGACTTTGATTTCAAAAAGGTAGGAAAATGCTATGCCGTTGATATCGAAGGTAATAACAATCATTTCAGACATAGGCTTAGGCGAACTTTTAGAAAGACCTGTTGTTTCTCCAAAAAGCTCACTAATCATTTAAAAGCCTTTAATTTACTGTTTCACTACGTCAATTATGGCTGGGTCTAGTGAGCATACTTTTTAGACCACAGCCTCATTTTTTAATCAATAGTTTAGTTTTGTAATTTTATGGGTGATAAAAGTTATTTTAACGCTTTTTGCTTTTTGCGGCTTATATAATAAAAAGGATTTAAATTTTAAATAATAAAACTATGAGATAAATAAATTTAAATCAAGCACGTCAATTAATGATCAACTAACTATAAAGGCAATAAATATGACCACTGAAAACAATGAAAAACTTTCTTTATTAGACGATGTGGCATTAAAAGCCCAAATGCTCATGGCAAACCTAAAAGAGGGCGCTAACGATGGCTATGACCATTCTGTCACCAGTGCCGGTGAAAAGGGCTTAAAATCAGGCAAAGTGTCTGAACTCACCGCCATCGCCCCCTTAACCAAAGATGGGGCAGCTCGTATCAAACGAATTTTAGAAATCACCAAAGGCAATCTTGCAGGGGCGACCAATGTAGGCACCTTGCATGATTTGCGGTTGGTGTTTTTAGACAATGATACTAAGCTCCTGTTTTGTACCGCCTATGATGGCGATTGGGACGCCTACATCAATGACTTTGCTACCAAAATTCCAGAACTCATGGACTTGATTTTTGGTAATGTAGAGGGTTGGCCTGGGATTAAAAGCCCGACTGTCAAGCAATTTATCCTTGACCATCAGATTACCGCTACCGGTTGGTATGTGGGTGTACCGCATCTGACGGTTCGTGATATTGCGCGTAATGACAAAATCGTGCGTGGCATCAATAAAGCCATTGAACAAGCCCAATAAGCCTGCTTAGAACCTGTATTCACCATATCACGTTTATCAGCGTACTATTATAAGGGTACTCTGAATGGGCAAGCTTTAGGTTAAAATTTCGATACAAAAGCCATTTGTTGCGTGATTTTTACAATAAACGATATTTAGCGTGGTGTATGGTGAGCAGGTTTTTAGCATCAAATTTTTAAAATTCCCTGCTAGGAACGACCATGAATAACGACAACCCAGCTAATGAAAGCCTACTTGGCAAATTAAAAACCCATCTACAAGATGGTATCGAGCATGGCATAGAGGCCGTTAAAGACAAATTTGAACACAGCGATACACCCACTGAAAAAGGCAGTATCAAAGAACTGGTATATGAAGCGAAACAAAAAATTGGCACGCAGCTGCACAGCGTCACCACACGGGCAACGAACGCTATCTATCCCAATATCGCTACGATGGAACTTGAGGATATTCAAGCCATCATTTTGCATGACCGCCCTGCGCCTTACTATGGCACGCTTGTCGCGCTAAAAGTCAATGACAGCAACGCCGGTCGTGAATTACTAAAAGCGGTATTACCAAATGTCACAGGCTCAAAAAATTTCCAAAAAGACATGGATGCCAATTTAACCATTGTGATGACGTATGAGGGGCTAAAAGCTTTAGGCTTACCGCAAAGCTCGCTTGACTCTTTCCCAGAAAATTTCAAAACAGGTATGGCAGGCCGGTCCGATATCTTGGGTGACAAAGGCGATAATGACCCTAGCAACTGGCTTGCGCCATTTGGTGATAAAGGCGATATTCATATTTGCGGCGCGGTGATTGCCGATAGCCAAGAAAAATGGCAAGCCAAACTTTCCGAAATTAAACAGGCGTTTGCCCCGTATCTAGATGCCAGCCGTAACGCCATCGAAATCTTAGTGGAACATGATTTTGGCGCAGATGGTGATGTCAAAAACGTGTTTGGTTATCGCGATGGCATCAGTAACCCAGAAGTTGATGGCAGTGGTATCAGCCTTGAGAATAACACCGAACGCCCGATTGCGGCGGGTGAATTTGTGTTAGGTTATAAAGGTGAAGCGGGCGTGGTACCCCCCATGCTACAGCCTGAAGTATTGGGTAAAAACGGCTCGTTTATGGTACTGCGAAAATACCGCAGTAATGTGGCTGATTTTCACCGCTATTGCCTAGAACAAAGCGACAATGACCCAGCTAAAGCCGATAAATTGGGGGCAAAAATGTTTGGTCGCTGGCGTTCGGGTGCCCCCATCACCCTAAGCCCAGATCACGATGATGAAGCCCTCGGCAAAGACAATGTAGCAAACAATAAATTTGACTACACTGACGATCCCTATGGCAAAGGCTGCCCATTTGGTGCCCATGCTCGCCGTATGAACCCCCGCAATACCAAAGACTTTATTCTAAGCGATGTGCGTCTTCACCGTATCATCCGCCGTAGTGTATCGTATGGCGATATCGTGCCGCCCAACGTGACCCAAGACGACGGTCAAGAGCGTGGTTTATTTTTTATCGGTATCAACGCGCATGCCATGGACACGCTTGAGTTTTTGCAAAGCCAATGGATTAATGACGGTAACTTTATGAACCTTGGGGAAGAGCGTGACCCAATGCTAGGCGTACACGCAGGTAGTGACGCTGATAGCGATGTATTCACCGTACCCGATGAGCCAATTCGTAAGCGTCATACCAATATTTTGCAATTTAATACCCTACAAGGCGGTGAATATCTTTTTGTACCGAGCTTGTCGGCACTTAAATGGATTAGTGAGCTTAACGAAAATTCATATTAGCGTAAAACTAAATAAAAAAAGGTTAGGCGTTTTAGTACACTTAACCTTATAAAATAATGAAAATAACAAAGGACAATCATCATGTTAAATAAATTATTCGGTGGTCGTTATGCCAAGTTTGACCCAGCCATCGACCAGCTTACGAGCGACGATGAAAAAGCCATCGACCAAATCACCGCAGATATTCGTGACTATATCGGCAAATCAGACACGGTTAGCAAAATCAACTATCACACCCGAGATGCCCATGCCAAAGGCTACTGTGCGTTAAAAGCCAACTTTGAGATTTTACCAAAACTGCCCAAAGAATATGCCCAAGGTATCTATGCCAAACCCGCTCGTCATGAAGCAGTGATTCGTTTTTCTAACGGCTCATCTCGTGTGGCTGCCGACAACAAGTTGGGGCTTTCTCAAGGGTTGGCGATTAAAGTCTTTGGTGTCAAAGGCGACAAATTACTGCCAGATGAGCCAGATAGCCCAAACTTTGACTACAATCTGATTAATTTCCCTATTTTCTTTTGTAATACTATCCAAGACTATAGTTATATTTCACGACTATTTTTACAATTAAATGATTATTTTGCCAAAGGCGCGAAAGGTCAGGCCAAATTTGCCTTTGACTGGGTTACCCAATATGGCAAAAAACTGCCATCCAAAGAATCCCTCAAGACTTTTAGGGCTTTTAGTAAGTTTAAAACCATCAAACCGCAAAATACCTTGTTATACAGTTTTTACTCACAAGGCGCGGTGCGTCATGGCGACTATATGGCAAAAATCCGTGTTGCCCCGACCAAAGCCTCACAAGCCAAAATCAAACGCCATGAGCTAGATGTCAATGCCACCAGCGAGGCGATTCGTCCTCTGATTCTACAAGAAATCCGTGAGCATGATTATGAGTTTGATGTGCAAATTCAGCTGTGCCGTAACTTAAAAGACCAACCCATCAATGACTTGACCAAAGAATGGGATGAAAAAGATGCGCCATTTGTGACAGTGGCAAAACTTACCATTCCTTGCCAAGATGTGCCGGATGACGGTAACTTTGACATTATGGAACACTTGTCATTTACCCCGTTTCGCTGTATTGAAGCCAACCGTCCGATTGGTAATTTGCAACATGCGCGACTGCGTGCCTATCAAACCGCCTCGACCACTCGCCATCGTTTAAATCATAAAAAACGTGCCGAGCCAATCAATCTAAAACAGGCATTTGATAAAGATTTTTATAGCCTTTAAATTTGGCAAAAAATCAGTAGCGGGGCGGTTATGGGGGCATGGTTTGGGGTAAGATTTCAACCATTGTGTGAAAAACTACATCGCCCTCAATCATTCAATAACCGTTAGCCTGTGACTGGGCTAACGGTTTTTTTCTTTTAATCTAATCAAAAATAGTCGACAGCAAATACGATAATACCAAAAAAATTTACATGCCTCATCGATTATGAGGTTATAAAGTTGCGTATTTGCCTGTTAATCTAGGAGTATTGTATGTCAGAGTCGAATCCTCTTGTTAATTTCACCCATATCACAGTCGCAGGCAGTGGTGTTTTGGGCTATCAAATCGCCGTACAAGCGGCGTTTCATGGTTTTAAAGTCATTGTGTATGATATCAATGACGAGGTGCTCAATAAAGCCAAAACCAAATTTGCCGATATCGCCAAACGTCATCAGGCTGATTTGGGCGAAACAAGCGAACAAGCCAAGCAGGCTGAGCAAAACTTGCGTTATAGCTCAGACTTAAGCGCCGCCTTGAAAGACGCCGATTTGTTGATTGAAGCGGTGCCTGAAGATGTCGCCATCAAAAAGGATTTTTATAGCAAAGCCTCAGCAGCCGCACCCGAAAAAACCGTATTTGTCAGTAACTCATCTACCATGTTGCCCAGTGATTTGGTCAAATTTACCGACCGTCCTGCTAAGTTTTTGATGATGCACTTTGCCAATGAGATTTGGAAGCGCAATCTTGCCGAAATTATGTCGCATGCCGGTACTGACCCTAATGTATTTGATGCGGTGACCGCGTTTGCCAAACAAATCGGCATGGTGCCTATTATCGTCAACAAAGAAACCTCGGGTTATGTACTAAATTCACTACTCAATCCTTGGTTAAATGCAGGAATGCAGCTGTATATCCAAGGCATTGCCGACATTCAAACCATCGACAAAACTTGGATGCTTGGCACAGGCTCGCCGATGGGACCATTTGCTTTTTATGATATGCTTGGGCTGACTACCCCTTACAATATTTACAAACTTGCTGTGGCTAAGGGCAAACAACAAGACCAAGCGGTCGTTGATATGCTTAAAAAAGAGTATATCGAGAAAAATAAACTGGGCGTGCCAACGGGCGAAGGATTTTATCAATACCCCAATCCCGCCTTTAAAAATCCTGACTTTTTAAAACCACCCAAAGCGGATTTATCCAAAGTACCCTATAAAAATATTACCGTGGCAGGTAGTGGCGTATTGGGCAACCAAATTGCGGTGCAATGTGCGTTTCATGGGTTTAACGTGACTATTTATGACATTAACGATGACGCGATTGCTAAGGCGAAAACTCGCTTTACCGACCTTGCCAATCAGCATCAGCATGACCTAGGTGAAACCGATGCCCAAGTGGCAGCAGCTAGCAAAAATTTGGCTTACACCACGGACTTGCATGAGGCGTTAAAAGATGCAGACCTATTGATTGAAGCGGTGCCAGAAAGCTTAGACATCAAACAAGATTTTTATAGCAAAGCCTCAGCCGCCGCCCCTGCCAAAACCGTGTTTGCCAGTAACTCATCAACGCTATTGCCAAGCGTGTTATCGACCTTTACTAACCGCCCAGAAAAATTCTTGATGCTGCATTTTGCCAATCACATCCATATCCGTAATACGGTGGAGTTGATGGCGGCTCCAAGTTGCGACCCACAAGTCTATGCTGACGTCATCGAATTTGCCAAAGCCATTGCTATGTTACCGATAGCGGTAAAAAAAGAACAATCGGGCTATGTGCTTGATAGCTTATTGATTCCGTTGTTGGTAGCGGGGTTAAAACTGTGGGCAAACGGCGTTGCCGATGCCGCAACCATTGATAAAACGTGGATGATAGCCACGGGTTCACCCTTTGGACCGATGGCGATTTTGGATAAAAATGGCATGAAAACCAACTACAACATCTTTAATGAACTGGCAAAAACGGACCCTTCTTTGCAGCAGCCCGCTGCAAAGCTTAAAGCAGAACTGGTAGATACCAACAAACTGGGTGAAGCCACGGGTGAGGGGTTCTATCAATATCCTAACCCAGCTTATTTAGCGAAAGATTTTTTAAGCTTATCTGACTAAACTGCGTTTGGTAGAGGAGAATAAAAAATGGTTAATTTGCTAACTTGACGTATCTACCGTTGCCACTACCGACATGCCTGGCATCAATTCATTCAGACGACTTTGGTTGCCATCGATGTCAATGCGTACAGAAATGCGCTGTACCACTTTGGTAAAATTCCCGGTGGCATTGTCGGTTTTAATGACACTAAATTCTGACCCTGTTGCGGGGGAGATGCTTTTGACTACCCCCGTAAATTTTTGTTTGCCTAGGGCATCGACAGTAAACCACGCTTTTTGCCCGATTTTCATTTTATCAATTTGGGTTTCTTTAAAATTGGCAATGACCCACATCGATTTTGGAATGAGATAAACCAACTGCGTGCCTTGCGTCACCAACTGACCGGTACGGATATTGATTTGCCCTAATTTACCTGAGGTCGGCGCGGTGATTAAGCCATAGTCTTGGTTGGTATTGGCCTGTTTTAACTGTGCATTGGCGCTTTTAACCTGTGCCACCAAACCAATCTTTGCCATTTCCGCGGTTTTTTGACCTTCGCGGGCGACATCGACACTGGCGATTGCTTGGCTCATCAGTGCTTCATTGTTTTTAACTGCCGCTTTGGCAGTATCGACTTCATTTTGTGACACTGCGCCAACACCGACCAAGGATTCAAGTCGTTTAAGCTGTTGAATCGACAATTCTAGCTGGGTTTTAACTTGTGCTACTTTTGCCTGCGCGGCTTTGACATCGGCTTTGCGCTGCTCGATGATTTGTTGCTGGTTGGCTAAATTAGTAGTCGCTTGTTCCAGCCCTGATTGCGCTTGTACCACTTGCTGTGAATAATTAGCACTGCTGACTTTAACTAACGGCTGACCTTGTTTGACGTCTTCAAAATCGGTGACGTAGACTTTTTCGATATAACCATTAATTTGTGCCGACAATAGGGTGATATTGCCTTTGACATAACTGTTTTCGGTTTGTTGCAGTGGGGAGTTAAACGGACCCAAATGCCATGCCCATAAAATTACCCCAACACCGAGCAAAAAAACCACTAACATGATAATTAAGGTAAGCGGTCTAGGGTTGATAATCTTTTCAGGCGCCTGTGTGGGTTTATCATCGCTGTCATCAGCTGGCGCATCATTTTGGGTTTTTGCTTCACTACTCATGAGTTGGGTTTTCCGTAAGCATTTTATTGATGATTAAATTTTATTGGTCATTCAATTTATCATTAAACTGTTATTTAAAAAACCAGTTATCTAAAACCAGTTATCTAATTGGGTCGCTTTGTTATACGCATCTAGCTTATCAAGTCTAAGTTTGCTTAATTGCTACTTTTTGCCGATTTTCAATGTATTTTTTGCGGGCAATATTAATCATACCCCAAGCAAATAAAAACGTGGCAATGTAACTGTTGACAGTAATGATATCGCCATACGCTTTAATCTGCGCTTCTCGCGTGACAATTTGGTTGAGGGATTGTTGGGCTTGTTGCTGCGACAAATTGTTGTCGGTGATGACGGGTTTAAACCCTGCTTGGTATTGTTGAAGCCGTTGGGTTACTGTGGCATCGGTCGATTGCATTTGCTGTAAAATACTTTGTTTATGATACTGGGTGCGCTGCTGTTGCAGGGTGCTATAAAAAGCCGAGCCTACCAGCCCGCCAAAGTTTTGGGTAGCCCCAAACAAGATGATAAAGGTGATGACATGATTGACGCTTTGTCGCAGCGTAAGCCCAAATCCCATCAATACCAATGGACCCATAAACAGTGAGCCTGCAAACGCGACTGCAAATTGACTGAGATAAAAATTTTGGGGTCGCACGTCACTGGTGAGCATATTGGCATCATATACACTGGCAATCGCCACCAATAAAGTCGCCACCACCATTGGCGGAATCAAATGATCCCGTGAAAAGGTCAGTGCGCTGACTATCAAACCTGCCAACATACCAAAAAATATGACCGTATAAAAACCCACAAACTGGTCGGACGTGAGACCTTGGGATTTTAAAAAATTCACCACCGCGTAACTTTGCTCAGACATAATCAAACGCAGTAAAAAAGCGCCCACCACAAAACGCCATAATGCAAAACTCCCCAGCCAGCGGGTCATAATCAAGGGGTTTTTGCGGTAATGCTCAAAGAAAAAGCCTGACATTAACAGCGCCAACGCGCCAATAAGCATATACGCCAATAAGGGTGAGTTTTCCCACCATAAAATCGACCCTTGTACTAGCACCCCACACAGTAACCCAAAACCGGGCGCCAATAACAAAAAGGTGAGAATGTCTTTCTTTTCATACACTTCGATACGTAAACTTCGTGGCAACTTGACGGCGACCACCATCGCAAAACAACACAGCGCCAAACCAAACTCAAAGGTGTAAAGCCGAGTCCAGTCATTCACATTGACCAAATAAGGCGACATTATCCAAGCCAACGGAATCGCCAGCGCACTGACCCCAAAACCAATATACAAACCTTGCAGGCGATACTGACTACTAAAGGCTTGCATCACATAATAAAGCCCGAGTGAGGATAACGGCGCCGCGACAAAGCCCCCCATCGCCCTGACCAATAAAGCCATCGGGTAGTTTTGCACAAATATATGAATAAACATCACCAGCATGAACATCAGCAAGGATATTTCAGAAAACCAGCGTAACCCAAATTGTTGACGCGCTTTAAACAGCAGCAGGTTGGCGCTGACATTTGCCATCACATACACAGCAGGTATCCAAGCCACTTGTGAGGGTGTTAGCGCATATTCGCCTTGGATTTGCGGTAAATTGGCGGTAATAATGCCGTTGCCCAAGCCGCCACAAATTGCAATAAAAACGCCGATAACAAAATACACAATACTTTTTGATCGAGAGTGAGCAATACTCGGTGGGGAACCGGGTAACGCGGGTTTTTCATCCTCGGTCCAATTGGGTGGTGTTTCTAAGATTCTAGGTGATTTCAAAGGGTGGCTCGATTTTGATACTGTTAAGACAAGAGATGTTGGCTATAGTGTAATCAAAAATAGGCTTAGCGTCAGCGACAAAATAGTTCGATAAATGTGACATGATGCAGTTTTATTAAAGTGACATATGACATGGACTAGCGCTATGCTAGTCATCATTACCCAACTCGTCATTATTCAACCAATCATTATCCCACAGGTCACTGAAACCCATCAGGCAAGCTACGATCAAATTCATCCAGCCAGTAAATACACCCAGTCGATTAAGGTCTAACATTTTTAAACAAAAAAATTCGATTTTTTTGGCGCACAGGTGTTTTTTATTTGCCAAAATGCGCTAGGCTATCTGTTTATTCATCACTGATTTACCACTACTATGAACCCGCTTTATCAAACCGATTTGCCGACACTGGGGCGCAATACTGACATTGACCACCATGCTGATTTACAAGTGTTGCAGCGTATCAAACGATTTTTATTGCCCCGTGATTTTGAGGTGTCAAAGGATTTATTGCAACAGATGCAGCAGGGGTATGGTATCGCAGATCAGCCTGTCGATGCGCTGTTATCCAGCGGTATCAAATTTGCCAAACCCCTGCAGCAATTGATTTTGCATGAGCAAGGGATAGCGCAAACGAATAACGTATCAGCAGCCAAAGCGTTATTGCAACAGCCCGCGTTTGAGACGCTGTATCAGCAGTTTTGCCAATATCCAAGTTGGTATGATGCCAAGCTTGCCGAGATTGGCGCAATTGCCTATCGGCGCTATCCGTTGATGCTGATTTGGTTACTGCGTAATGTCGCGCTAATGGCAGGGTATAGTATCCCTGCGCTGTCATTGCCACTCATCAAAACAGGGGCGTTAGTACATGATGCATTGCCGAGGCTCATGCGAACCTATGCCTATATTTTGGCAGTGTCTGAGTACCCAGCGATTAGCCGCAACCAGCAATCCCCATTGGCAATCGGCACAGAAGGCTGGCGACAAAGTCTGCAAGTGCGGCAGATACATGGTCTGGTAAGACAACAATTATGCAGTCATGATTGGGACAGTGACTACTGGGGGGTACCCATCAACCAAACTGATATGGTGGCAACCCACTTGCAGTTTTCGCTACTCATTATGCGCGGACTAAAATTACTAGGGGCAAGAATCAGCGCCGAAGAGTCACAAGGCATTATGCACTTATGGCAACTGGCAAGTTGGTGGATGGGGATTGAGCTGGCACGCATTCCTGAAGATGAAACCGAGGCGTGGGCATGGCTTTATAGCTATTTGGCAACTCAGCAATTAGATTTTGAATTTGGTAAACCTCTCGCCAAAGCGCTGCATGATTTACCCTCACAAATTATGGGTGAGGATAACAGACGTGGACAGCTGGTTGAGCGGGTCAATGCCAGTGTCACCCGGACTTTAGTGGGTGATGATATTGGTGATGGCTTGGGACTGCCTAGCCCAAAATGGCGCTATGGCGTGCTTGTCAGTGTGCCAATTCTATTTGGGCTTGATACCGCACGAGCGCACAATGCGGCTATTGCCAAAAGATTGGCGCAATTTCGCGCCAAACGCCAAGATAACATGAACTGGTGGCTCAAAAAGCACGACAACTATTATCAATAATCCATTTTATTGTTAAGCCATGTAAACAACCACGCCATCGCAAGCGTGGGGTTAAACGTTTTCAAGTTGCAAAAATCAGGCGGTTAAAATCAAGCTTTTAAAATCACCTTCATCATGTTCCAAAAGGTCTTGCCATACGGTGGTTGGAGCAAATGGGCGAAGTTAAGGTGACTTTGTTTAAACACCGCTTTTGGATGAGAGAAAGTGTCAAAGCTATATTTGCCGTGGTAACGCCCCATCCCTGATGCCCCGACACCGCCAAACGGCAGATTTTGCTGGGCAATGTGAAAAATAGTTTCGTTAATACACGCGCCGCCACTCACTGTATGCGCGAGCACGTAGTCGGTGTCAGCTTTGTCCTCGCCAAACACATACAGCGCCAGTGGGCGGTCACGCTCATTCACATACGCCACCGCTTGTGTCAAGTCTTGGTAGGACACCAGTGGCAATACAGGAGCAAAAATCTCCTCTGTCAGCAATTTAGCATCGCTTGGTAAATTGGTGACAATCATCGGCGGGAAAAATCCAGTTTCGATATTCACTTCATAATCGGTCAGTGGAATGAGGGTGGCACCGCGCTGTTTGGCTTCATCGAGATAACCTTGCACGCGGCTGGCTTGTTTGGGGTTGATGACAAAGCTATAGTCAGGGTTGTCTGCAATATTAGGGTAGTGGGCCTCAAGCCATGCGGTTGATTGTTCGATAAAGGCGTGTTTTTTATCATTTTCCATCAACATATAATCAGGCGCAATACAGGTTTGCCCGGCGTTCATGGTTTTGCCTGTCCATACGCGGTTGACAGTTTTTGCCACATCAGCGCTCGGCGTCACCACGACAGGGGATTTGCCGCCCAGCTCAAGGGTGACAGGGGTCAAATTCTGTGCCGCGGCTTTCATGATATGTTTGCCCACTGCGGTAGAGCCAGTAAAAAATAAATGGTCAAACGGTAATTGGCTAAAGGCTCGCGCGACTTCGACATCCCCTGTAATCAAGGTCACTTCGTCTGCGGCAAAGTATTTGGGTAACGCATTAGCCAGCCACTGCTCAAAATTCGGTGACGCTTCTGAGACTTTGAGCATCGCACGATTGCCTGCCACCAATGCGGCAGCCAGTGGCGCAATCACCAAATACAACGGATAATTCCAAGGTGCAATAATGCCGACGAGCCCTAACGGCTGCGGCTGGATATAGCTACGAGCGGGCAAAAACCAAATCCCAGTTTTGACCGGCTGTTTGGCAGACCAAGCTTTGCCGTGCTTTTGTGTATAACGAATCGCTTCAAGCGTTGGGAATAGTTCAAGCATGGTGGTTTCAGCCGCTGGGCGTTGTCCAAAGTCGGCATGAATAGCGGTAATAATCTCGCTTTGGTTGTCCATCACCAGCTGTTCTAATTTTTTTAGCCGCGCACTGCGAATTGACCAATCGACATATTGGTCTTGACGGCTAGCCGTCCGCATGATGTCGAACTGCTGCTGCATGTTATCGATAATTGTGGCTGAATTGTGTTGAGGTGTCATGTGTATTATCCCAATCATTTAGTTAAATTTTAACTCAACATAGCAGTTAAGCCGGTATCTTGCTAGCATCTTTTTGAACGAGCGTCACGTTTTGCCTGGCGGTATCCGCAGGGTACGGTGACTGGGTTGCTTTGTGCGGAATATGGCTCATGGCATGCTCTGTCAACGCCGTTATGGTGAGACTTGGGTTAACGCCCAAATTGGTCGAGATATTGCCGCCATCGCAGACATAAAACCCTTGATAATTAAACAATCGGTGGTACTTATCAACCACGCCATCTGCTGCAGAATTGCCTAGCGAAATACCACCCATACAATGTGCGGTGGTTGGGATGTTCAAAAATACTTCCGACAACACGCCATAACCGACTCCCCCCATTTGGGTTGCCATCTGCTCGGCAAACGCGCTCGCTTCTGGGATAAAGGCGGGGATGGCAGGCCCATAGGTTTGCATCTGGTAGCGACTACCCAACCAAGCCCGCCACCACGGGGTTTTTTGATAGCGCATTTCAAGCGCATAGGGCGTGCTTTGCATACATAGCAAGATAAGGCTTTGTTTTGCCATATTATGCGGTCGAAATGCACGCCACGCCTGACGGGGCTTGACGATAAACTGCACTATAAAACACCATAACCAAGCCAGTAGCGACATTTTTTTGCCGTTTTTATAATTGCTTAACGTCGCCAAAAAGGAGGCAATATTAAAACCTTCAGGATAACGTGTCGCCTCAATGTGTGTGCCATCGCCCAAATAAATCCCAGAGCCAATAGCCACGCCATCGCTCATGGCGCCATGTTGGTCATCCAAAAATCGCACGCCTAGCAAGGATTCAGCATTGGTATAGATACGCTTGCCAAGATAAGGGGAAATATGGGGCATATTGCCTTTATGGCGCTGCTCAAACAGCAGTTTTTGGCTACCGAGGCTGGAGGCTGACAGTACAATCTGTTGGGTGGTGATTTGATACTCACCTTTATCCGCTGATTGCAGCGTCACCCGATAGCCTTGCGAACCGTTTTGATAGGCAGGGTCGCTTGGCGATTTGCTAGCATCAGCTATCGGTACTATATCCGTGACTTTGGTTTCAGCGAGCAGGGTAGCGCCATTTTTTTGGGCAAAATACAGGTAGTTTTTATCTAGGGTATTTTTCGCCCCATAACGGCAGCCCACCATACAGCCACCACATCCTACACAAGGGCTGCGTTTAGGACCTGCGCCGCCAAAATACGGGTCACCATTGACAGAGGGGTGAGCATACTTGTCATGGTCACTAAAGTAGGCGCCCACATCGGTGAGATAAAAACTATCACCCACGCCACTCAGGTTTGCCATTTTTTGTAGCATCAAATCTGCGTTGCCGATTTTTTTGTTTTGGCTCACGCCTAGCATGCGTTTGGCTGTCTCATAATGTTGTGGCATCACCGCTTGCCAGTCGTGAAGCCCTGCCCAGCTACCTTGTTGCCAAATTTTGTCTGCTGGCTGTAATAAGGTGTTGGCATAAGTGATTGAGCCACCGCCCACCGCATTACCATGCAACACCATGACATGCTTAAATAGCTGAAGCGAAAAAAAACCTTTGTATTTGAGCGCAGGCAACCACAAAAACTGCTTGATATCGCGCACGGTTTTGGGCATGGTTTCAGGAGAAATATGCTTGCCTTGCTCCGCGATAATCACGCGATAGCCTTTTTCGGTCAGTCGCATCGCTGAGACGCTACCGCCAAAGCCTGAGCCTATGACCAAAAAATCCGTATCAAATGATTGACCTTCCATGTATCGCTTTCCTTATTTTCCTTAATAGTTGTCCTTAATAGTTATCTTGAATAGTTGTCCTTATAGCTAGCCAGCCGCGGGCTACTTTGCAGTGGCTTTTTGGCTGTAGCTGTCTTTGTATAACAGCGGTTTACCGCTAAACAGTTCAACCCGCTACCTGATTAGGGTATACTAATTTTTCAGCAGGCTGCTGCAACTGTGACATTTGGGTTTGTTTTGTTTTGATAAATTAAGTAAAGGATTGAGTTGAAAGGATTAACGCATGCCAAAGCCAACCTTCACACCGCTTCCATTGCCCACGGGTACGAGTATTGAGTCGAGTTTGAGTGATTTTGGACAGCAGGCGCATATCATGGGCAATGCCAATACCGTGGTCAGACGTTCGCTCGCCATAGCGCTGCTAAAATTTATGGAATCCACCCCATTTGCCGATATCAGCGTCACCGAGTTGACCCAAAAGGCGGGCGTGAGTCGCATGGGGTATTATCGCAATTACGATAGCAAGCTTGCGTTACTCAAAGACTATTTGGCGCAGATTGAGGATGATTTTCCTTTTATTGACTTGACGGCGGCAAGCGAGTCCGAGTTTTATGCGTTTTTGCGACAAGTGTTTGACTATCTGAGCAAGTTTGAGTTATCGACCAAGATTTTGCTCAATCAAGGCTTTGAAGGGCTGATTTTAGACACCCTCCTTAATAGCAAAATTTTTGTCGAATACCGCAAAAAGCAGGCATTGACTTGCCAAGCTATGACAGCGCTACAGGATAAAAGCGGGGAGTACAATCTGGTATTTGCCTCAGGAATGCTGTATCACACCTATATTCATTGGGTGCGGCAAGGGCAAACAGAAACGCCACAGCAACTAGCAAGTTGGCTCATGGCGTCTGGGTTTTATCGGTTATTTCACCCTACTGATGACTACACTGATGACTAAACTGATTGGGTTTTATCAAACGCTATCACTATTCCCATACCCACTAGCATGGCGATAAAAAACACTACCCCTTGCCAGATACCCATGCCCATGAGAACCACCGCAGGGGCAGGGCAGATACCAGCGATGCCCCAACCGACACCAAATATCATCGACCCAATCGCCAAGCGCTTATCAATACCGCGGCGAATCGGTGGGAATGGCGCACCCGATAGACTGGTCTTTTTTAAGCGACTTAAGTTAAAACCGATGGTCGCGACAATGAGCGCGCCAACCATCACAAACATCAACGCAGGATTCCAATCGCCTGCGAGATCAAGAAAGCTTTGCACGGTTTTTGGGTTTGCCATATCACTGACAATCAAACCCGTACCAAAAACCAATCCACAGATAGCACTGATCAATAACACAATTTCTTTTCGCATAATAGATGCCCCGAAATCTTACTTACAATGCCAACCCATGACGACCGATAAACACCGTCACAAACCCAGCGGACATAAAAACAATGGTTGCCACCAATGAACGGGGTGAAAAGCGCGCATTGCCACAGATACCATGACCACTGGTACACCCTGAGCCCATTCGCGTACCAATACCCACTAGCAAACCTGCGATAATATACAGCCATGGGGACGAGGTTACCTCGATGGTTGGCAAACCAAATAACCGACCAACCACCCAAGGCGATACCAGCAAGCCCACAAAAAACGCCAATTGCCAAGCAAAATCGGGTGAGTTTGGCTGCCAAAGACTGGCGACAATGCCACTGATGCCAGCAATCTTGGCAATACTCCACCACAGCATAACCGCAGAAAGCCCAATCAACACGCCACCCACCAATGGATGACTATAATCTGCAATAGAAAATAACAACATACGCCACCTAAGCATTTCACAATAATATATATTATACAATATTGTATAATATATAGCGCGTTTAAGGGTAAATTTTTTTAAAACAGGAGAATAATCAACGAAAAACCGACGACCAACGCGCTTTTTGCAAAAAAATTATGCTAGATTAAGGCAAGTACCTAATAATGACAGGGATGAAAAAACCAATCATGTATAAACTCACCACCTACATACCGAGAGATTATTTAGGCGCTGTAAAGCAAGCCTTGTTTGACGCAGGGGCAGGGCAGATTGGCAATTATCAGTATTGCTGTTGGCAGGTGTTGGGTACAGGACAGTTTATGCCATTGGCAGGCAATCAAGCCTTTATTGGTACCACCAATCAATTACAAACAATCGAAGAATGGCGAGTCGAGATGGTGGTTGCAGATGAGCGTATCAAAGCGGTTGTGCAAGCCTTAAAACAGGCACACCCGTATGAAACCCCTGCTTACGATGTGCTAAAGCTTGAAGATATTTAGTCAGCCAGTTTATTGTCACCCGATGACTGATTCGCTTACCTATATACTTACATGCCTAAGGTTATTAAACGCCTTTTTTGGCTCGACTACAAGTAAAAAGTATGACCAGAATATAGGGCAAAAAGCGATTGTGGCTTGGTTTTAAATGGTCTATAGTCAATAGTAAATAATTTGTTACACTTTACTTCAACCCATCAGCCGACCATTGAATTTAAGGAGTGAGATATGGCAAATCCCCCCAATAGCACAGCGGTAAATAGCGCTAAAACTGACAGTACCAAAACTGACAATGCCAAAACGGATAAAGCGAAGCCCCAAAAGTCGCAGCCTGCCAAGACCCTAGCTACCAACACCCCAGCGCGCCGCAGCACTAAAACACCAGCGACCGAGCGTATTGACCAGCCTTATGAGACTGACCCCACAGTGTTGCTTGAGCAGTCGCAGCAAGCAGGGGTGAGTGAAAAAGCCAATGCCAAAAAACGCGCCATCGAAAGCATCATGGATAAAGACCTGACAGCAGGCAATGTCGAGAAAATGGCAGAGCACTTGCAAGCGCTGATCAATGGTATGTCCAATGATGAAATCAACGAAGTCAAAAAACTATTTGGCAGCCAAACCACCACCGTGCAAAGCAAAATCAATAAAGACGACGAATTGGCGGACAACTGGCGTGAAGGCGGTTATCCCTACAAAAACCGTATGTCACGCAAAAACTATGAAGCCCAAAAATACGAGCTACAAGTTGAACTATTAAAACTGCAAAAATGGGTCAAAGATAGCGGGCAAAAAATCGTCATCATCTTTGAAGGTCGTGATGCCGCAGGTAAAGGCGGTACTATCAAACGCTTTATGGAACATTTAAACCCGCGTGGTGCCAAAGTCGTCGCCCTTGAAAAACCCACCGAGCAAGAAGCGGGTCAATGGTACTTCCAGCGTTATGTCCAGCATCTACCGACCAACGGCGAAATCGTACTATTTGACCGTTCATGGTATAACCGTGCTGGCGTCGAGCGTGTCATGGGTTTTTGTACCGAAGAACAATACAATGACTTTATGCGCCAAGTCCCAGAATTTGAAAAACATCTGATTAGCTCAGGTATTCATTTAATCAAATTTTGGTTCTCAGTCAGTCGTGAAGAGCAGCGCCGCCGTTTTGCCGAGCGTGAAGCGCATCCGCTCAAGCAATGGAAACTCTCACCCATTGACAAAGCGTCACTCGACAAATGGGATGATTACACCCTTGCCAAAGAAACCATGTTCTTTAACACGGACAGTGCAGAATCGCCTTGGATTGTCATCAAGTCAACCGATAAAAAGCGCGCGCGTTTGAATGCGATGCGCTATGTATTAAGCAAACTACCTTACGACAATAAAGACCCTAAAGTCGTGGGGACAGTTGACCCATTGATTGTGGGACGTGCAGGGGCTTTATATGAAAAAGGCGAATATAACGAATTGGCAGTACCCAATATCTCGTTTAAAGCCCACAAATGATTGCCTAGCAAAATAATGGGTCAAATACCGCAAAACAATAACACAACAACACAACAACCCCAGTGCATGGCATTGGGGTTTTTAGCGTTAAAGATAGCAGCAAGTAGTTCGCTACCATTGCTGCCAAGCCATTACTGCCAAAAGGTAGGAACATATCAAAAAAGCCAAAACCACATTTTTTTATCGACAATCGCTTATTTTTCGCCAGCCAAATTCAAGATAGAGGGCAAGCGTATTCAATACCCCCGAATTTTGTTAAAATAGGCAAAAATTTATCCAGCTGAGAGCCCCATGAATTCAAATAACTCAAATAACTCAAACAACTCAAACAACTCGACAACCAACCAATTACTGTTTAAACAAGCCAAAGCCCACATCCCTGGTGGCGTGAATTCACCTGTGCGGGCGTTTGCAGGCGTGGGGGGTACACCTGTCTTTATCAGCCGCGCCCGTGGCAGCAAGATGTATGATACCGAAGGCAAACCCTATATAGATTATGTGGGCTCATGGGGACCGATGATTTTGGGTCATGCGCACCCCCATATTATTGAAGCGGTCAAAAATGCGGCAGATGACGGGTTAAGCTTTGGTGCCCCCACCACGTTTGAGACTACGGTGGCGGACAAAATCTGCGAATTGATTCCCAGTGTTGAATTAATCCGTATGACCAGCTCAGGCACTGAAGCCACCATGTCCGCCATTCGTCTAGCACGTGGCTATACAGGGCGCGACAAAATTGTCAAATTTGAAGGCTGTTATCACGGTCATAGCGACAGTCTACTGGTCAAAGCGGGTTCGGGCATGCTAGATATCGGTGAACCAAGCTCAAAAGGCGTCCCTGCCGATTTTGCCAAACATACTATCACGATTCGTTACAACGACCCACAAGCCATTAAGGACTGCTTTGCGCAATTTGGCAATGACATCGCTTGTGTGATTGTCGAGCCTATCGCCGGCAACATGAACATGATTGTACCCACGCAAGAATTTCACGATACTTTGCGTGCCGAGTGTACCGCGCATGGCGCTGTGCTAATTTTTGATGAAGTGATGACTGGGTTTAGGGTTGGCTTACAGTCAGCGCAAGCCCATTTTGGTATCACACCCGACTTGACCACGTTTGGTAAAATCATCGGTGCAGGTCTGCCAGTCGGGGCGTTTGGTGGTAAACGTGAGATTATGGAATGTATCGCGCCGTTAGGCGGCGTGTATCAAGCAGGCACCTTATCGGGCAATCCACTGGCGATGCGTGCCGGTATTGCCATGTTTGATTTGCTCACGGCTGAAGGTTTTTATGACGCATTAAGCGAAAAAGTCGTTTACTTGACGGATAATCTTGAACAGTTGGCGAAGGATGCGGGTATTGGCTTTAAAACCACGCGCTGTGGCGGTATGTTTGGGATGTTCTTTACTGATAGCGATACATTGCCACAAAACTTTGAAGAGGTATGTCAATGCGATGCGCAAAAATTTGCGACCTTCTTCCACGGTATGCTCGATCGCGGTGTGTATCTTGCGCCATCCGCCTTTGAGGCAGCATTTATAAGTAGTGAGCATTCACAAGAAGATTTGGATGCGACCTTGCAAGCGGCAAAAGAAGTCTTTGCGATAATGGCGAAAAAATAAGGATAAACCATGAAACAACTTACCAAAGCGTTATTACTTGCAATCGGTTTTTTGCCTTTGGTAAGTTTTGCTGATGGCGACTGCTCAAAAATAGATTTAAATACCATTTCAAAAGACTACAAAATTTTAAAATGTGCCAATAACGACTTATATACCTATGCCGACCCTAACGATAAAACCAATACGCCAGTTGGTTTTATCGGTTCTTTCAACTACCTGCTTCCAGCCACTGAAGAACAGGGTAGATTGAGTTCTTTTAATGGCGGTATTAGCCAAGCGATAAAAAAGTCAAAGGGGGTTATAAAGCGGGCTTAGTAAACACTGACGGTGATTTGATTGTACCCCATATCTATGACATGGCATTTACTACCAGTCAAGGCAATACAGTTGTAGCTATCGGTGACTTTTCAGATTTGCATCATCAAGTGGATAATGGTGCAAAGTGGGGTGTAGTCAATAATCAAGGCAAAATATTAGTCCCAATCATTTATGATAATATTTCTACATTTGGGGATGAAGGTGTTGGTTTTCTTACCTTTAAAAAAACTAAGAACAATGAAATGAAATATGGATTTATCGATTTAAAAGGTAAAATAATTGCCACAACTGATTATGATAAAATCGAACTTTCACCTTCAAGACAAACAATTAAAGCGATTAAAAATGGTTAAATTTACCAATTTTCAATCAAATAGATTTTAGAGACTAAAAACCACCCATGCGACAACTCCCCCAAGCGTTAACCCCAGAATCCATTGCACAGCGTAATGTTGAAGAAAGTCAGCAGCCGCAGTCATTCTTTGACGACTTTGCCAAATCTGTTACCCTATACCGAGATGACGACATTTGGGTCATCGACAAACCGCACGGGCTGTTATCAGTGGATGGTAAAGAACTCAAAGTAAGCTTGCAATCTCGTTTGCTCAAAGCCGACCCCAACGTCAAACTTATTCACAGACTTGATATGGATACCTCAGGCATTATTATTTTTGCGCGTCATAGCGAGGCGCAAAGCCATATCAGCAAACAATTTATCGACCGTATTCCGAGCAAAGAATACCAAGCGCTGGTCTGGGGAACGCCACCGCAGCAAGGCGAAATCGATGTGCCCGTACGCTACGATCCACCTCAAAAACCCAAGCATATTGTCGATATGAATTGGGATAAACGCGCCTATACGAAATATGAAACCTTGCACCACGAACTGCGTGAGGGTAAGGCAGTTAGCCGTGTCGCCTTGTATCCTGTCACAGGGCGCAGTCATCAACTACGCGTTCATATGCTGCATATCGGGCATGTAATGCTTGGCGACCCCATCTACGCGCAAGATGTATTGGGCGGTCAAGCGTTTGATTTATCGCCTAGGCTTTGCTTGCATGCACGCAAATTGCGTTTAAAGCATCCCAATACGGGTGTATGGATGGAATGGGAAAGCCCCGTGCCGTTTTAACTGCGTGGGTTATTAACAAGCTAGCTTTTAAATTGATAGGGTTTAGCGTGCTGTTTTCATCCGACTGTTAGCAGCAAACAAGGGGCATAATCACCATGCCCCTTGTTTAATTACCCATGTTGGTGCAACCAATCCAGGGTTTGCTGCCAGAGCAGTTGGTTTTGTCGGCTAAAGAACTTCATATGACCGATATGCTGTAAGCCATAATCTTTGGGTTTTAGCGTTTGGGTGGTGGCTTGCATGTTGGGAAACACCCGAATCATATCGGCGACATTCTTATCATTGGCGATATCATCATCTGGGGCATTCACCCACATAGCAGGCAAGTTAACCTCATTGTAATAGTGGGTTTTCACTGTTTTACCAAAAGCGGTTTTGATATAGCCTGCGCCATTGCACCAATCTCGCCACTGTTTGGCGACGTTTTTGGGCAAGTCTTCGCCCATGCCAATCTTGCTTGATTGGGTATAGCCAAACAATATATTGGACACGGGAATAAATACATCCATAAACCACATGGCTTTGGCACGATACGGCATCGCCATATTGCGGATTCGCCCAGACGAACAGGCAACGTTAAACACGGATGTGAAATTGTGATGATTGGGCATCAAACCAAATAATTGACCGCCCGCGCTATGACCGACCAAATGATAGGTGGTGTTGGGAAACTCTTGAATCAGCCTATCAAGCACCGCAGTCATATCGTAGCGTCCCCAACTAATTAGTGACGCATTAGAGTGCTTGAGGTCGCCTTGCATCGACTCGCCAATATCTTCATTGTCATAGCTAATGACGCCATAGCCATGCTCCATTAAATACTGCGCAAAATTTTGATAGAACTGCCGTTTGATACCTGTTGCGGGCGCGATCATCACTGCTGCTTTAACCGTATCGGGTCGAAACACAGTCGCCGCTAGTGTGGCAGGGTGTTTGGTGGCTATTTGAATGGTTTCCTGCGTAGTGTGTGTGGCTAATGCTGGCGGTGTTTTTAGGTTTAGGTTAGACATGAGGGTTATCTTCCTTGGTAATCAACTTTTTATACAAGCTTATACGAGCGCTTTTTATACAAGCAGTAAGCCAAATTTTGACAAATGATGAGCAGACTCACTTTGTTTAAAAGCGACTATAGCAAACAATTTATGGGTGCAAAAAAGTTATCATGAACATAACAGTCATAAAAAAAGCAATCAGCGGCTGCCAATTGCTTGCTTAAATCGTTGACGAAAAAACTAAGGGGTTTTCACGACAACTTTTTGGTTGGTATCGATTAAAATCTCAGAAGGTCCATCAACGGTGACGCGCACTTGGTTATTATTAGGGCGCTGTGAGCGAAAATATTGGTCTTCAGCAGGGGTACAGCCCAAGCAGCGATCGAGTGCCGCCAGTGGCTCAAGAATCAGCTTGCGTTCTACCTGATCGATTTCATCGTTATAGATGGTAAATGGCATACTGGCAATCGCCGTCACCACGCCGCCCACTACTGCCAACGCGCCCAATGGCTTACCCACAATGGTATCAGCGACCATGGAGCCATAGGTTGGACCAAAATCTTTCTCATCAATTTCAGTAGCGGCAAAGCTGCAAGTCGTCGTTGCAACCATCAAGGCTACGGCTGACGCAATCGTATTTAATAGTTTCATAGCAGGTTCCTAACTGGCAGCAAGCCACTATTAACAAGGTAACTAGCTAACTAACTAAATAATTAATTAGGCAGCTAGATAACCAAATAACTGGGGTCGACTGACAGGTTGTACCTAACAAGTTTTGCTAGGTTGTTGCTGAATAGTTCAGGAACATTACATCAATTTTGCCAAGAATTATCAAGTAAAATTGTCTTTGCCGCAGTTTTTTTTACATTAATGGAGAGCGGTTATTTTTTAAGCGTTTTTTTAAGCGGTTTTTTCACTGATTTTTTCACGGTTTTTTGTGGGTTATCAGCGGCTGGCAAGTGGGACAGAACGTGCTGGCACGCTGATTGATTTTGACGTTTTCAATGGTAGTGCCACAGCTCGGACAATTACCGCCTTTATGCCCATATACTAGTAACGTTTGCTGAAAATACCCCGTTTGTCCATCCGCTACGGTAAAATCTTTTAACGTTGAGCCGCCTTTTTCAATCGATGTTTGTAGGACTTGTCGAATATGGGCGACCAAGGTGGTCAGCTGTTTATGGCTGATGAGATGGGCAGGGGTCAACGGATGAATTTTTGATAAAAATAGGCTTTCGGTTGCATAGATATTACCCACACCGACCACAATCTCTTGTGCCATAATCACCGATTTGATGGGGCGTTCAATCGGTTTTTTGCGATTGTGGATATGGTGATATAGATAGTCAGCGCTAAAGTCTTCTGACAATGGCTCTACACCCAAATGGGTAATCAGCTTGTCTTCATAGTCATCAAGCCACAGTAACATGCCAAACCGCCGTGGATCATGATAATGCAGTTGGGTGAGTTTTTTGCCATCATTAAATGTCAAAATCACGTGATCGTGTTTACGCTTGTCAAACCCGACAGGATGCTGCTGTAAGCTACCCGACATCCCTAAGTGGATGAGCAGTTTCTTTTGCGCCGTAGCCCCTTTAAAGGTGAGAATCAGATATTTAGCTCGGCGCTCAATGTCGATAAGTTGATAATCTATCAAACTCACCAAGTCATCAGGCACCGCCCAGCGCAATTTGGGCTGAAAGACGCTAACTTTTTCAACGGTTTGATTGAGCAAAGGTTGCAGACTCGTCGCTGTCGTCTGCACTTCGGGCAGTTCTGGCATACGCCGTGTGACTCCTATGTAAAGCCTTAAGACTTGTTGTTATTGACGATACGACGCGCCAAGATAATACCATGTTGCTGCTCTAGTTTTGCCAAAAGCTTGGACAACTGACTTAGCCCCGTCACTTCTATGGTAAAATTCAACCGCGCGATATCATCATCCCCGCTTAGGGTATCGACTTGACGGATATTGACATTTTCTTGGTCGATGATTTGAGTCAGGTCTTTGAGCAAGCCACGCCTGTCATACGATTCAAGGTATATTTGTACCAATTGGCTTTTACCTTTATTGCCATACCAAGCGGCACTAATGGCGCGTTCAGGCTCCCGCTCCACTAGTCGCTCGTATTCGACGCAATCACTGCGGTGGACGGATACGCCATTGGACTGGGTAATATACCCTGCAATTGACTCACCTTGCACAGGCGAGCAGCAATTTGCCAAGTGAATAGCAATGTTATCCAAGCCATCGACTTCGATTTTATACGCATCTAGCTTGCCTGTGGCTTTTGGGTGAATACTAGGGATAAGCTCAGTATCAGTGACTTCGGGTTCTAAATCTAGATGACGACTGATATGACCGGTCAAATTATGCAATTCAACGTTGCCATTGACTAGCCCTACCAAAATATCATCACTGTTTTTGGCATTAAAAAATTTGACGTAATCATTTAAATCGATACTGTTAGGGTGTACCGACATGCGCGCCAATTCTTTGGTTAATATGTGCTTACCTGTTTCGATATTTTTATCACGGTCTTGCTTATTAAACCATTGGCGCAGTTTGCTGCGAGCGCGACTGGTATTGATATAACCTAAGGATGCCACTAGCCAATCACGGTTTGGCTCGCGTGATTGCTTGGTAATAATCTCAACTTGCTCGCCTGTTTTGAGCTGATAGGTCAGCGGCACATAGCGTTTATTGACGCGAGCGGCTTGGGCGCGATTGCCGACATGGGTATGCACATGATAGGCAAAATCGAGCACAGTTGAGCCTTTAGGCAATTCGATGATATCACCATCACGACTAAACACATAAATCCGCTCAAATTCCCCAAAATCAACGACTTGTTCTTCTTCATCGAGCTCGCCATGCTCATGCTCAACATGTTTATCTAATACAAATTTTAACGGGTCATGATTGTCAGCATTTTCTTGATTGAGCAATAACTGACGCAGTGAGCTGATTTTTTTGGTCAGATAGTCGTCTTTTTTGTTTTTGGTGCCTTCTTTGTAATTGACGTGCGCACACATGCCAAGTTCAGCTTCATAGTGCATGTCAAAAGTGCGAATTTGTACTTCCAGCGATTTGTTCTCAGCAATCACTGCGGTATGTAGCGAGCGATAGCCATTGGTTTTTGGGTTGGTGATATAGTCATCAAACTGCTCGGGGATATAACGCCACAAACCATGCACCAGCCCCAGTACGTGATAACAATCGGCATTGTTATGCACCAGTACCCGCAGTGCGCGGATATCATATAACTGGTCAAACGACAGTGATTTGAGTTTCATCTTACGATAAATCGAATAGATGTGTTTGACACGACCGGTGATTTCCCCGTCAATCCCTTGTGCAGCTAACGCCTCGCGCAGTTGTTGGGCAACCCGGTCGATATAGGTTTCGCGCTCGCTACGTTTTTCAGAAAGTAATTTGGCGATTTCTTTGTAGCGGTCAGGCGCAAGATAACGAAATGATAAGTCCTCAAGTTCCCATTTAAGCTGGGCAATACCCATACGATGCGCTAGCGGCGCGTAGATTGTCATGACCTCACGGGCGACCCGTTGCTGACGCTCTGGGCTAGCATACGACAGCTCTCGCATCGCAAAAGTACGCTCAGCCAATTTGATGAGCACCACGCGCACATCGTTGGTCATCGAGATGAGCATATTATAAATGCCCGATAACTGCTCGCGCTGGTTGTTATTAAAGTGGTCTTCTAAGCGCTTGTTGTTTTCTATCAAATCCGACAGTCGCCCCAGCGCTAGGGTTTCTTGAACCAGCTCTGCGACTTCATCGCCAAAGGTGGCTTGGATTTGTTTGGGGGTAAAAATTTGGATACGCGCGGCACGATATAACATCGCAGCAACGAGCGTGGCTTCATCTTGGTACAGATAACCCAAAATATCGGCAATCCCAATCCCAGTCAAAAACGCATTAGAGCGGTTGCTTGCGGTACTTAAATCTTGATTTTTGAGTAGTTGACAGGCTTTGGTCAGCTCAGGCAGCTCAGTGAGATGGGCGCGTTTTGCCATCGATGCCAGCCAAGCTTCGGTATCAATGGTATGCTCATCGATGATGTGGCTGGCAGGCTCAGAGAGAATGGGCAAGTCAGTATGGGTGAAATGACGCTGGCTGGCAGTGATACTCGCAATCATCGTGGTACTATCATGATCAACGTCTTTTCCATCCAATAGCGGCAAACTTTCTCGTATTTTTACCATGTCAATTCTACACCTTACTTACCAGATTTCCTCAAAGAGCAAAAAAACTAACCTTGTTCATTTAAAATTATCAACTCACTTTCCCTGTGAATTTTTGTGTGATTAAGTTTGATTTGATACTGCGCTAGCAATAATAAAATATGACAGAGTAGTCGCTATAGCAGCGCGTTTTAGCTATGATAGTGCGTTGGTTTTGGGCGTGTTTAGCCTTAAAATAAATGTTAAACGTTAAAATAAAGCAAATGCCATAGTTACTTTATATATCTTAACCGTTTTAGGGTTGCCCATGTTTAGCCATTTAACACTAACTTTATTACGCTTACTCATGTGTTAATTTTATTAAGATGTGTCTATTCGCAAACAATTGCAAGTCAACCCGTCGATAAAATTTTTGTATCACTCAAATGAGTGTTAGGCAACGACCCAATCAACGATTTGAGTGAATCTCAATCCAAATTAAGATAAAACTATCTTGTTCAGTATAGGTGAGTTTAATGAAATTACCATCTCATTTTGTTACAAATGCGACTACTATAGCGTCAGATTTTACCATGACCCGCTCAACAAGCCTTGCGAACTTTGGTAAAACCCTGTCGATGTTGGCGATAACGCTGACTTTATCGCTTGGGTTGACAGGGTGTGACTATTTTCAAACGCAAACCGACGTTAACTCGCCCATTGGTGCCAAACAAATTGCCAAACTGATTCCCAAACGTGGACAAGATAGCAAAAGCTGGGCACAAGACATCAACCAAATTTTTGATACGCTAAAAATAGAAAAAAATGCGCAAAATATTTGTACCGCTGTCGCCATTATCGACCAAGAGTCTAATTTTAAAGCCAATCCGCCAGTCCCGAATTTGGGGCAATCAAGCCTAAAAGCGATGAATGAGGAGTTGGAAGAAAAATTGGGCTCAACGCTAGCCCCATATTTTCGCACCATGCTAAAAACTGAGCCAACGCCGGATAACAGCTTTGAAAAACAAATCGCTAAAGTCAAAACTGAAGAAGAACTTGACGACATTTATCATCAGATGTTTGCGTATTTTTCAAGCAAATATTATGCCAGTAAGCTGAACAGCGTCACCAAATTGGTGGGCGGGGATATCGAAGAAAAATTAGACCCGATTACCACCTTAGGCTCAATGCAGGTGCAAGTGAGTTATGCGCGTGACCATCGCCGTATGAATGGCAATAATCTTGAACTGCGTAAAGACCTATATAGCCAATATGGCGGATTGTACTATGGTATCCATCGCTTGCTAATGTATAAAGCCAATTATCAAGACCCGATTTATCGCTTCGCTGACTACAACTCAGGGATGTATTCAAGCCGTAATGCGGCTTTCCAAAAAATGCTAAAAGAGTTATCCAAAGCCGAAATAGATTATGATGGCGATTTATTGATTTATGAAAAAGGCAATAAAATCAGTGCCAATATCAGCCAAAGTGAGCAGGCGCTGATATCCATGATTCAGCAAGGCATGATTAGCCTAACAGAACGGCAAATACGTATGGATTTGGCCAAAGAAAAAAGCCAAGATTTTGAAAATACCGAAACCTATCGCACCATCGGTAGTCTTTACAAAATGAAAACTGGCAAAAACGCACCTACTGCCATCATGCCACAAGTGGTCATCTCTGGGGCAAAACTCAGCCGCGATTATAATACCAAATGGTACGCCGACAAAGTCAACGTACGCTATTTAAATTGTATGAATAAAGCCAAATTTTAGCGTTTCTCAAAGCGTGCAATACTTTCCACATGTCCTGTATGACAGAACATATCCATCACGCCAGCATGGGTGAGCTTGTAGCCTTTTTCAAGCAGCACGGCTGTATCACGGGCAAGCGTAATCGGATTGCACGACACATAGACGATGCGTTTGGCATTGAATTTATCCAGATACTGCATCACTTCTAAGGCACCTGAGCGGGGTGGGTCAATCAGCAGTGCATCGACTTGCCCAACCCAAGGCTCACTCGAGAAATCTTTGGTCAAATCTTGGGCAAAAAAGTCGGTATGGTGCAAGCCGTTGGCGGTGGCATTCATTTTGGCGCGCTGTGTCATCTCACTGCTACCTTCCACCCCAATCACAAAGCCGGTTTTACCCACTTGACGCGCCAGTGGCAGACTAAAATTGCCCAAACCGCAAAACAAATCAAGCACTCGCTCGCCTGGCTGCAAATCTAACAAATCAATCGCCAGCTTGGTCATTTTACGATTGACTGACAAATTGACTTGGGTAAAATCCAGTGGCGAGAATTCAAAGGTGACATCAAACTCGGGTAATCTATAAAACAAACCGCCCGTCGGTGGCACAGTCAGGCTTGATGGGCGAGCATGGGCAGTATTTTCATATAATGGGTCAATACGATGTACCGTGTCGCTACCTTTGGGCTGTAACAATAACTGCCAGTTACGCTCGGCAAAAAAAGCTTGCAGTTTTGCGATATCATCCTCACCTAAATCCACCATGTGACGGACAATGACGGCAATTGATTTTTTGCTATCGATAACATCCTCAAGCGTTTCACCCATCGCTAACTCAAGCTGTGGAATATGGTCGCGGGCGTCAAGCGAACTGATAAGCGCTTTTAGGGGTTCAATCTCAAAGCCGACACGCGGGTCAAGCACATGGCATTCATTTAAATTTGCCAAAAAATTGCTAGCGCGCTCACGAAAACCGACCAATGCTGTGCCTTTTTTCTCGACATAGCGCACGCCCATACGTGCCTTGGTACGGTAGCCCAAACGGTCAGCCACCAATGGGGGAAGCCAGTGTTCAGGCTGGATATGGGCTTGGTGTTCGAGCAGTTCTGCCAGTACCGATTGCTTAAATTGAATCTGCCCATCGGGTTGCCAGTGCTGTAAGCTACAGCCACCACACACCCCAAAATGCGGGCAAGGTGGGGTGGTGCGTTCAGGGTTTGGGTTTGCCAACACTTCAAGCGCATCACCTTCTTCCATGCTTTTACGTAAGCCGGTGATTTTGACGCTCACGGTCTCGTTGGGCAGCGCAAAGCTGACGAATACTTTTTTGCCATGTTTATCGAGGTGATGGTCGGGCTGGTCACCGTAACTTGCCACGCCACGTCCGTCATGGGCAAGGTTGGTTAATGTGAGGGTAACGGGTGGGGCGTCTTGCAAACGTTTACGCACCCGCGCGGTGGGTTTGATTTTTTTGCTCGGGTTTTTGGTGAGTTGGGAAGACGGAGTTTGGTCAGCGGTAGCGTTTGGCATTTATTAAAAAACCTATTTAATCGAGGGTCAGTGTAAATATTTATTACGAAATTCATCAAAATTTTGCGGTTATGATAGCTTAAAATGGATTTTTTTTATATCAATACCTGACTTTACATCGCTCAAAGAAGAAGGTTTGGATGTGATTGCATAACGGGTCATCACTTATCATAGGGCGTTATTTAAATGCGTTAAAATTTTACCACTAACAAATCAGCCAAGTGGTTATTTTTAAAAAGCAAAGTTGTGCTATGATGGTGTTTTATCCGTTAGCTATATAGGTTAATCGACACCATCATGCACGAACTAGAACTCAAGTTTGCTGTCCCAAGCTATCAACAAAGCGTCTTAAGAAAAAACATCGACACCAAAACTGCGCAGCAACAGCGCCTATCTGCGTATTACTTTGATACCCCCAATCAAGACCTTGCCAAAAAAGGCATTGCCCTGCGTATTCGTTTCGAAGACAGCCAGTGGGTACAAACCCTCAAAACAGCCGGTGATGGCGTTGCCAAACGTGTTGAGCTCAATACGGTGCTGAGCCTGACGGGCACGCCAGATACCCTTGATGTTAGCAGCCTTGTGCCCGATATTTCACTGATTACAGAGCCAACAGTCGTAGCAGAGCTGACTAGCATCATGCCGCTTGATGAGCTCGCTCAAGCCTTAACCGTGCAATATTTTACCGATGTCCAGCGCACTTCTCGCCAAATTAAGAAAAATAACAGCCGCATCGAAATCGCTTATGATATCGGCAAGGTGGGCATAGGCCACCTAAACTCACAAAAACCCGCCAATAATCATGGGTTAACCCAATCGGATATTCATGAAATTGAATTTGAGCTGCTTGAAGGTGACCCAAGTGATTTGATTGACATTGCAAAAACTTGGTGCAAAAAATACAAATTATATTTATCAACCGTTACCAAAGCCCAGCGGGGTAGTCTGCTACTCGCGAATAAGCAATTTGCCGAGCCTGTCAAAGCGGATTTGGGTGTGCTGCAATTACACAAAGGCATCAGCCAATTTGCGTTTTTGCAGGCAGTGGTCAATAACTGCCTCGTGCAGATTTTGCCCAATGCCTCTGCAATTGCTGAAGGCAGTCCCGATGGCAACTTAGTACATCAACTGCGTGTCGGCATTCGGCGTTTACGTACTGCTCTCAAACACTTCAAGTTTGCCCAAGATTATATCGACCCAAATTGGCTAATGGTACTCAAACAAACCTTTAGCCTGTTAGGAGAGTATCGTGATAAAGAAATTTTGCAAATAAAAACCCAGCCGCTGCTAGAAGCAGTCGGTGCGCCGCATGTTGAGTGGTCAACGGCAGTCGATATCATGCCGATTGATGCCGTCAGAGCCAATGATTTTCAAATTCTGCTCTTAGAGCTGATTGGTTTTACCCATTTGCCCGTACCTGCAGACAGCCCAAAAGCCAAAGCCCCAGTTGCCAAAAAGTTGCAAAAACTATTTACCGCGATTGCCGCGGCAAGTGATAAATTTGCCAGTCTTGATACTGACAGCCAGCATGGTGTCCGTAAAGACCTAAAAAGCCTGCGTTATGTCAGTGAATTTGCTGCGCCGCTTTTTGCCAGCCAAAACAATGGCAAAAAAGGAAAAAAAGCGACGAAACTCAATGCCTTTTTGCAATACTTAGAGCCTGCACAAGACATACTCGGTGAGTATAATGACAACGTGGTCGGTCATGCCAATTATTTGGAAAAAGCCAAAACCGACCCAAATGCGCTATTTGCGGTGGGTTGGTTTAGCGGACGTGAGCAAGCCAGTAGCGAACAATGCGCGGTGAGTCTAAAAACAGTGAAAAATGCGCCAAAGTTTTGGTCATAGTTTGGCTTGATGGTATGTATGTAAATAACAGAGAATAAAATAAAAGTGGCTGTAAAAGTGGCTGATGCCTGTAAAAGTGCCTGAGTAGAAAGCACCAGTCACTCAATCATTGTCTTACTAGTTGGGTCAGTCATGGACGACATCATTCAGCCGCTAATCTCGATACCGACCACAGAAACCACGATGTATATTGTCGGTTTTGTGGAGTTTTTATTGAGTTTTGCTTTTGCCTTATTATGGTTTATCTGTTTTTCAAATTATGATAAGCAGTCTCGCATTGCCAAGAAAGCCATCATTGCCCATGCAGTAGGCTGGCTTGTATTAATTTCTGTAGGTCTGTTGTTGATTCCTCCCGAGCGTAATGGTAGCTACTTGGATGTTTATGCCAACCTTGCTTTAGCCAATATCGGATTTATGATGGTGTTGGCGGGTGTATGTGCTATGCTCATCGCAAGTGTTCCCAAGACAGGCATTGCCTTCACGTTATTTTTTGCCGTCGTATTTTCTGCGATTGGGGGTAAAGGCATTGGCGATTTTTTATCGCCCATACCTATCCACGCCAAAATCGATTGGATGAGTTTTGATGACACGGATTCCAAATTAAGTAGCCTGCATGTCGGCATTGAACATAGTGATTTGCAACAAGCGCCTTCTACCCAATTGGCTAAAACACTGCAAGAACATGGCTGGCTTGATAACATCACCTTTGCAAACCAAGAGAATTTAACGACGCCCATTGCCATGGATTTGGTACAAGCGCCGTATTCTGGATATTTATACCTGCCTGAAGAATATGGATTTACGCGTTATGGTAAAATGCTGTTTGGCGTTTTATCGGCAAGTTGGCTGATTATTTTGCTCTCTGCCCTTATGTTACTGCTCAAAGCTAATAAACAGCTACCGAAAAAGAAGCTTGATTGACCCAATTTTTTAGTGATTGGCAATCAAATTTATATAAAAAAGCCAATATCCTCAGATATTGGCTTTTTGCTGTCACTAGCACTATCACTGTCACGTGCATTGTAGTGCAGATTGAAAAATTATTTTCCGTAAACTTTTAAGCGTTTTTCAATAGGTTCAAAGGTTTTTTCACCCGCTGGGGCGGCGATACCACCAAATACCATCTGCGCAATGAGTTTCCAGTTGCTATCGATGTTCCATGTTTCTGCCACTTTTTCATCAATCACGCCATTGTAATGCTGTAAGTTTGCACCGATGTTGAGCGCGGCCAAGGCGTTCCAAATCGCATATTGGTGCATCGCACTGGTGTGTTCTGCCCATACTGGGAAATTATGCGCATAAAGTGGGAATTGTTCTTGTAAGCCTTTGACCACTGATTGGTCTTCAAAATACAAGATAGTCCCTGCACCGGCTTTAAACATTGCCATTTTATCGGCAGTCGATTTGAATTTTTCATCATCATTCACCATCGCGCGTAGCAAATCTTCGGTGATTTGCCAAAGTTTTTGATGGTCTTCACCAAACAATACCACTAAGCGGCTTGATTGTGAGTTGAATGAAGAGGGGGTATGTAACACGGCATGTTCAACCAGTTTAACCACCTCATCTTTTGAGACAGGCAATTGGTCATTGAGCATATAGATAGAACGGCGAGTTTCTGCGATATTGTGTAATGTTTCGACTGACATAATCAGCTCCTTTTCATTGTTATTTGATAATCAATCTACCTTATTAATATTAATTAAAGTTAAAGTCGATTGATGTGACACGGTTATTATATGCCTAAAATACTAATAAATAAAAGCTATTTTGTAATTTTTTTTAACCAATAATCATATTTATTAATTTTTTCTAATATATTATTAAGGTTAACTTTGGTAAATTTACGGCAAAATTTCGACCACTGTACCAATATCCACTTGGTCATATAATGTGATAATGTCTTGATTGCGCATACGGATACAGCCATGAGAAAGCGGAATGCCCATCGGCTCGGTATTGGGCGTCCCATGAATGTAAATGTAACGCGCCTTGGTATCACACACCCCTTGCTCATTGGCGCCTTTGTTAAAGCCCTCTTCATAGCCATCTAACCACAAAATCCGCGTCAAAATCCAGTCTCGATTGGGGAATGTGTTTGCCAAATGATCGTCATAAATTTCACCGGTAAATTGTCGTGCCACAAATACACTGTTGATAGGTAAATTATCACCAAATTTTTCACTAATCACGTGCGCACCGAGCGGTGTACAGCCAGTATCCTGCAGTTGTCCAATACCATTTTTGGCAGTAGAGATGGGGTAAGTTTGTGATTGGTTGCTACTAAGATATAAAGTAAGCTGTTGTTTTTCAATGGAAATGATGATTTTTGGGTAAGACATAATCGACTCGTTTAACATTAAGCTTAGAGTATCATAACAAAAAAGCCCATCATATTCATGACAGGCTTTTTAAGAAAAATTTGAAAACATAGAATCAGTTATTTGATGTCAGCAGTGGATACCCACAAGGTAGAATCGGCAATGTTCACAAAGCCATTTTTGGCTAATACCCAGCTAAACTTGACGCCTTTAGGTAGTGTCTGCACGACGGGACATAGACGATTGGGACAAGAATGTACAATCGCATCTTTGTTGGTTTGTGCTTGATGACCGCTATCGGCTTGCGCAGTGAGTGGTAAAACCACCCATACCAAAGCCGCAGCCAAATTTGTCAGTTTGTAGTTAGCAAGGAATGATTTAATGATCGCGCTCATGATTTTTCAAAAAATACAGTCAAATAAATACAGCCAAATAGTGAGAGAATTTTATCAATAAATTATCTATTAAAACGAAAAAACTATTGTCATATTCACGTAAAAATACTGTGACAATAGGTATAAAAAAACTCAAAAAGAAAAAGGCCTACGTAACACGTAAGCCTTTTTAATTTGGTCGGAACGGCGGGATTCGAACTCGCGACCCCTTGCACCCCATGCAAGTGCGCTACCAGACTGCGCTACGCCCCGAAAGGTGTACTATTCTACCAAAAATGACAGAATTTGCAATACCAACTTATCCAATTAGTTCTTTTAACAGCTGATTAACTTGAGCCGGGTTGGCTTTACCTTTGGAGGCTTTCATCACTTGACCGACAAGACCGTTAAAGGCTTTTTCTTTACCTGACTTGTACTCATCGACAATCGCTTGGTTGTTTTTCAACACGTCTTCGACAATCGCTTTAATCGCGCCTGTATCGGTTTCTTGTTTTAAACCTTTATCGGCAATGATTTTATCCACGGCTGTTTCATCGTCACCGCCTTCGCCAGCGAATAAGGCGATAAAGGCTTGTTTAGCCAACTTGCCTGATAGCGTATTGTCTTTGATACGTTCTAGCAGTTTGGCAAATTGGCTCACTGAAATCGGGCTTTGCTCAATGGTTTTTTCATCTTTATTGAGCGCACCGAGCAGGTCACCCATTATCCAGTTGGCAGCCAGTTTGGCGTTATCATGACCGACTTTTGCCACTACTTGCTCAAAGTAATCAGCGAGCGAACGGCTAGCGGTTAAAATACGGCTATCATATTCAGGTAAGCCAAGCGCCGATTGAAAACGCTCACGACGTGCCACTGGCAATTCGGGCATGGCGTTTTTGATTTGTTCAAAAGTTGCGGTATCAATATGCACAGGTAGCAGGTCTGGGTCTGGGAAGTAGCGGTAATCGTTGGCTTCTTCCTTTTCCCGCATGGCAATGGTTTCATCTTTTTGAGGGTCATATAAACGAGTGGCTTGCTTAATAGGAATGCCACGTTCAATATCCTCAATTTGACGCTCAACTTCCCGATTTATTGCCATTTCGATAAAGCGAAACGAGTTGATGTTTTTCAGCTCGTTGCGAGTGCCGAACGGTTCACATGGCTTTCGCACTGAGACGTTACAGTCAGCACGGAACGAGCCTTCTGCCATGATGGCATCTGAGATGCCCAGCCAAGTGACCAGTTGATGAATCGCTTTGACATACGCCACGGCCTCAGCAGCTGAGCGCATATCAGGCTCCGAGACGATTTCAATCAGCGGCGTACCGGCACGGTTTAAATCCACGCCTGTCATTTGTGGCACCGCATCATGCACCGATTTGCCCGCATCTTCTTCTAAGTGAGCACGGGTAATGTGAATACGTTTGGGGTATTCGTTTTTTTCACCTTCATTGACCACGATGTCGATATAGCCTTTACCGACAATCGGGTGCGCCATTTGGCTGATTTGGTAGCCTTTTGGCAAATCGGGATAAAAATAATTTTTACGGTCAAAGGCGTTCATCATGCCGATTTCAGCATTGACGCCAAGCCCAAACATCACCGCTTTTTCTACCACATCTTTGTTGAGTACAGGCAGCGCCCCTGGCATGGCTAGATCAACGATATTGGCTTGGGTGTTGGGTTCTTGCCCAAACAGCGTTGAAGCCGATGAGAAAATTTTGGTGTTGGTGTTGAGTTGACAGTGGATTTCGATACCAATAACCACTTCGTAGCCATCAACTAAAGGCGCTTGCGGTTTATTTTCGTTTGTCATAACAAGGCTCCTTAGGCTTTGGCGATGGGTGATAGTTGTTGGTGAAAATCAGTGACTTGTTGATACGCATCGGCAGTTTGCAGTAGTGTCTCTTCGTCCCATGCTTTTGCAATCAGCTGTAAGCCCACAGGCAGATTGTTACCATCAAAACCCACCGGATGGCTTAATGACGGTAAACCGGCTAAATTCACGCCAATGGTATAAACATCCCCCATATAAATTTCGGCAGGGCTAAGGCTTGCACCGATTTTATAAGCCGTCGTTGGCGCAGTTGGGGTGGCAATGACATCACAGCTTTCAAAGGCTTTGGCAAAATCTTGGCTGATGAGGCGGCGCACTTTTTGCGCTTTGACATAATAGGCATCAAAATAACCCGCTGATAACGCATAAGTACCCATCAAAATACGGCGCTGTACTTCAGCACCAAAGCCTTCAGAACGTGAGCGGGTGTATAAATCTTCCAAGTTTTTTGGGCTATCACAGCGGTAGCCATAACGCACTCCATCATAACGCGATAAGTTAGATGAAGCCTCGGCTGGGGCGAGCAAATAATAAGTGGCAAGGGTGATTTCAGGTTTGGTCAAATTCACATCCACCAAGCTTGCACCCAAGGCTTGGTATTGTTTTAATGCCGCTTCTACGCTGGCTTTAACCTCGCTATTTAAGCCATCGGCAAAGTATTCGGTTGGGATACCGATGCGTAACCCTTGAAGCGGTTTATCATGGCTGGCATTGGCTTGGCGTTTGCTGGTCAAACTCGCGACAAAATCCGGCACCTCTTTGTTGGCAGACGTTGAATCTTTGCTGTCATGACCTGACAACACGTTGAGCAAATAAGCACAATCTTCTGCGGTTTTACCAAAGCTGCCAGCTTGGTCAAAACTTGACGCATACGCCACCATCCCATAACGTGAAACACGTCCGTAAGTGGGCTTAATCCCTGTCAAACCACAAAATGACGCAGGTTGACGAATCGAGCCGCCGGTATCTGAGCCTGTAGCAAAGGGTGCAAAACCTGCCGCAACCGCAGCTGCGCTTCCGCCCGATGAACCGCCTGGTACACGGCTGGTATCCCAAGGGTTGTGCACGGCGCCAAAGTAAGATGACTCATTGTCCGAGCCCATGGCGAACTCATCCATGCTGGTTTTGCCAAGCATAACTAAGCCTGCATTTTGGCAGTTTTCAACGATGGTAGCGTTGTAAGGTGCCACAAAGTTTTCTAGCATTTTTGAGCCACAAGTGGTTAAAACGCCTTGGGTACAAAAAATGTCTTTATGAGCCAGTGGCACGCCCGTCAAGTCTGCGCCTTTGCCTTCTGCCAATAATTTATCGGCGGCAGAGGCTTGCGCTAACGCTTGTTCAGGCGTGATCGTGATAAAGCTGTTGATGGCTTTATCATGCTGGGTAATCCGATTGAGAAAATGTTGGGTAAGTTCGGTACTGCTAAAGTCTTTATTTTTTAGACCTGCTGCCAATTGGGCAACCGAAAACGTATGTAGTTCAGACATAATTTTCACTTATAATTAGTTAACAAAAATTTGACAAGTTATTCGATGAGCGGTGGCTTATTCAATGACCTGTGGTACAAGGTATAAGCCATCAGCCACACTCGGGGCAATGGACTGATTTAGTTCACGATTGACTTCGACCCCATCACCGCCAACAACATCTTCACGCAGTGGCTGGGTCATATCATGGACATTGGTAAGCGGTGCGATATTGTCAGTGTTGACCTCTGCCAAAATATCCATCATCGATAGGATTTTGCTTAGGTCGTTGGCATAACTATCTGCCTGCTCAGCAGTCACGCCAAGCCGAGCAAGTTTTGCGATGTTCATAATTTCATCAGTTGAAAGGGTCTGCGACATGATGAGTTCCTTAAGTACAAACAAAAATAAAAAACGGACAAACAAGGCAAATGTTCGATGCGATTTTAAACCAGCCAATTATAGCAACAGGCTATAATAAAAGAGGCTAAAACCTGATAAAAACAGTTGCTTTAGTTTAGTTACTTTTAATAACAAATTTGAAAAAATAGGGTGATGTGACCTAAATAATTTGTCACAAAAAATTCGTGAATAAAGACAGAATGTGATTAAATCACTATATTTTGCGATATTTTACCGCTATAATCTAGCACTATTCTTACTAAACGCAAATTAATCGCATTAAAGTCACTATCGCCTAAACCTCTTTAAAATTATCGTCACCTTTTTTATCTAAAAAGATAGCCTTTTAACTGTTAATCGTTAAGAGTTTCTTGCTATTTTTTATGTAAAATACAGCGGCGGTAAGCAGCTTGCTTCAGATTTTTTTGTTAGTAGGCAAATAGGGTAGTTTTGAAACATGGGCATTAGAAACATAGGCATTAAAAGCTTTTAAATGAATGCTTTTAAAAAATGCGTCATTGACTCGATGTGCGATTAAACACCCCGCTAATTTCTGCTTTGCTTGCAGTGTAGTTTTGTTATCACTGGGAAATGATACATGAGCCTCTTCGGATTTTTATCAAGTAATATCGCCATCGACCTTGGCACTGCCAACACGTTAATTTTCACCCCAGGTAAAGGTGTGGTCCTCAATGAACCAACGGTTGTTGCGCTTCGTAGTAACCGTACCCAAAATCCTACCGTTGCGGCTGTCGGTATTGATGCCAAACAGATGCTAGGTCGTACCCCAGATAATATCACTGCGATTCGTCCACTCAAAGACGGTGTGATTGCCGATTTTGAAGTGACCCAAAAAATGCTCAAGCATTTTATCAACAAAGTGAAAGTAAAACGCTTTTTAGCCAATCCAAACGTGATTGTTTGTGTGCCTTGTAAATCTACCTTGGTAGAACGTCGTGCGATTCGTGAAGCGGTTGAATCGGCAGGCGCGAACAAAGCCTTATTGCTTGAAGAGCCTATGGCAGCTGCGATTGGCGCAGGGTTACCCGTGCATGAAGCCAGTGGTTCGATGGTGGTGGATATCGGGGGTGGTACCACAGAGATTGCGGTGATTGCGCTATCAGGCTGTGTGTATGCCGACTCCATCCGTATCGGCGGTGATGTGTTTGATGAAGCGATTATTACTCATGTCCGCCGTACCCATGGCTGTGTGATTGGTGAAACCACGGCTGAACGCATCAAAACCGAAGTAGGGACGGCTATTGAAGATCCTGAAAACCCCTTGGAAGTGGAAGTGCGTGGTCGTAGCATGGCAGAAGGGGTGCCTAAATCATTTGTGGTGACATCTGCCGAAATCCAAAAAGCCTTAAGCGACCCTATTGCTGGTATCATCTCAGGTGTCAAAGCGGCGCTTGAGCAAACCCCGCCTGAATTATCAGCCGATATCGCAGAGCGTGGTATTGTATTAACGGGTGGTGGGGCATTATTACGCAATCTTGATGAGCTGATTTCACGCGAGACAGGCTTGCCCGTCACGGTAGCTGAAGACCCCTTGACTTGTGTCAGCCGTGGGGGTGGTAAAGCGTTAGAGTTTATCAATAACAAAGCATTGAATATGATTTTTGTCTGATGTTAACTGATGTGTTACCGTTAACCGCTATTTTTTAATAGCGGTTTTATTGCTTTATTGACAAGATGATTTTACGATAGCTTTTTTTAAAAGATTTTTGCTAGCCTTATCTGTGTTGTGCCGCTTGCTGTATTGACTGCCACGGATTTTACTTGGATGTTACTTATGTCACTTACTATTTTTACCCAACAACCACTCGCCATTCGCAAGACCCTTATTGTGGTGTTTGCGGCGATTGTGCTGATGTTATTGGATAGTAAAAATAGCAGTTGGTTTCAGCCAGTACGTACCGTGACCCATGCCGCCATGCAGCCCATCTATCAAGTATCGGCTTACCCAAGTTTTTTTGCAGGCTGGCTTGATAGCACCATGACCGAAAAAGAAGCGTTACGCCGTGAGAATGTCCAGTTAAAAGCTGAGCTAGTGCATGCCAAAGCGCAATTGCAGCAGCAAGATTATCTTGTTGCGCAAAATGCCCGACTGCAAGGGATTTTATCTGCCACCACACCAGACCAGTTTAATTTACTGTTGTCGCATGTCATTGGTACCGATAGCAATCCACTGCGGCAAATGGTGGTCATCAATAAAGGCAGCAAAGACGGAGTGATTGTCGGGCAAACGGTGATTGATGAAAACGGCATTCTTGGACAAGTCGTCAATGTTTATCCCGATACCTGCCGTGTGGTGTTAATCAGCGATGACCAACAATCGGTTGCGGTGACTATCAAACGTACCGGGCAAAAAGCCATTGTATCGGGCAAAGGTAATCCGCAGTATTTGGTACTAGATTATATCTTTAAGGCATCGGATGTACGCATTGGTGATGAGCTAATTTCATCTGGGCTTGGCGGTCGCATTCCTGCGGGATTTCCTGTTGGGCGTGTGGCAAAAGTAGAGGCCGAGCAAGCGGGGGGCTATGCCAAGATTATGGTGAAACCCGCTGCCAATTTTATCAATACGTCTTATGTTTTATTGCTTCAGCAAAAGGTTTAAAATCACTGATTATGGTCGTCGTTCAGCGCAAAAAAACCAAACAGCATTTATATATTGTGATGGCAATCAGTTTTATCATCGCATCGGTACTTAGTGTGTATCCGCTGTCGGCAGAGATTGCGCTATTTCGTCCGATGTGGATGATTATGATGCTGATTTTTTGGCTGATATTTCAACCGACTTTAATTGGCATGGGATTGGCATTTGTGGTTGGTTTGTTTGCTGATTTACTCACAGATAGCCGAATCGGTCAGCAAGCCTTATGTGCGGTGCTGGTGGCGTTTTTTATTAAGTTTGTCAGTGGTTATTTACGCCAATTGTCCTCGAACTTGGTGTGGCTTTTGGCGGGAGCCTGTCTGCTGATTTATCAATTTGGGTTAATTTTTCTGCATTTATTTACTCAAGGGGTGTTTGCACCCCAATTGCTTTATACCGTTGCCGTCAGCACCTTGATTTGGCCACTGTTAGTCGCTGTCATGCTGCGTTATACGCGATAAGCGTATTGAGAAGTTATTATGTATCAATTTAATGCCACTATACCGATTATCTTGGCCTCCACCTCACCCAGACGGCGTGAGTTGTTAGATCAAGTTGCGGTACCACATACTTGCGCGGCAGTCAGCATTGATGAATCACCGCTAGCAGAGGAATCGGCGATTGACTATATTGGGCGTATGGTGAGTCAAAAAGCGCAAGCCGCTTTACAAGTTTTGCCAAACGCTATGACCGAGTGTGTGGTGATTACCGCCGATACCATTGGCGTATTGCCGGATGGGTCAGTGCTGCAAAAACCTATAGATTTTGCCGATGCTTGTGCGATGTGGCGGCAAATGAGCAATGCCTCGCACCAAGTATGGACCGCGGTGCAAGTGAGCCGAATGGCGCAGCGTGACGGTCAATGGCAGATAGATTATACTAACTGCACTGTGGTGAGAACTGATGTCAAATTTATTGCGCTCACTGACAGCATGATGACGCATTATTGGCATACAGGCGAACCACAAGACAAAGCAGGCGGTTATGCTATTCAAGGACTGGGCGCTGCTTGGGTCAAAGCGATTGACGGTAGTTATAGCAATGTGGTTGGACTGCCGTTGGTGGAAACGTTAGACTTGCTTTCTCAGGTGATGCAAGCCCATCAGTAAAAATAAACTTAAAAAAAGCCATAAGTACAAATCTTATGGCTTTTTTTAGGATGCATGGATTAAGCCAATGTCGCTTTGACCAATTTTGAAATCAAAGCGGGGTCAGCACGACCTGCGGTTTTGACTTTCAGCGCATTCATCACAGCGCCCATTTGCTGCATTGAAGTGGCACCTTGCTCAGCAATTTCAGCAGCTACCAGATTGGCAATTTCTGCTTCACTCATGGGTTGTGGCAAGAATTGACTAATCACATCAATCTCAAATTGTTCTTTTTGTGCCAAATCTTCCCGACCATTGGCTGCAAAAATCGCGAGCGACTCTTGGCGCTGCTTGGTTTGCTTTTGTAAGATGTCTAGTACACCTGCATCATCGAGCGTTAGTTGGCGGTCAATTTCGATTTGTTTTATCACCGCTTGTACGCTGCGTAGCACTTTAACTTTTTCAAGCTCACGCGCTTTCATGGCAGTTTTGACCACATCGGTCAGAGTGTCTTTTATGGTAGTCATGGTTTTAACGCTCCCTCATGTTAGCTAATGGCGTTTTTAAAATTGTGGTTAGCAACATAGCATAAAAAAATCCACTTAACAAAGTGGATTTTATCATTTACTGGTATTGGGTGTCTTGCGACAAATTACCTTAGTAAAGACGAGTGGTGCGTACTGATTCACGTGACATTTTCTTTTTGTAACGTTTTACCGCAGCTGCTTTTTTGCGTTTACGTTCTTGAGTTGGTTTTTCATAGAACTCATGTTTACGTACATCTGCTAAAATACCGGCTTTCTCACAAGCACGTTTAAAGCGGCGAATTGCGATATCTACAGGTTCGTTCTCTTTTACCTTTACTGCTGGCATGTAGACTCCTTAAGTCTAGGCTGATTGATAGACATTGAATGTGCTATCAACAAAGCGGGGTTAGTGGGTCAGGAACATTAATCCGGCTGTATAGGTGATTATTAGCCAACCTACCCATGGTTTGGCATCAGCTCAGATTAGGATAAAAATAGGTGCGAATTTTAACTAAATATTGCATGTAAGTCAATGTAAATTTTAGCTTTTTAATAACCCGTTAAACTAAAAAATCCTCCTCTTAGCTAATTGCCCTGTTTTATCTAGCCAGTAAAAAAAAATTTTCCGGTTATTGTAACAAAATACACAATGATAGTAATGATTTAGCAAGGTGGCTTTAAAATGTTATTTTATTCATACCGCAGTAATGCTAATATAGTCACTAATTCTCATGTGATAACAACATACCGCTAAATGTCGTACTAGCCATTTGCCAGTCGACATTACCACGCAAAACATTACCATGCAAAAACAGTTTGTAGGGCTATTAAAAATTTATACATTGATGTGAAATTAGATTTCACCTTATTTGAAAGGAAAAGGTTATGCTACCGATATCAACACGCAATGCCACGTTAGCCAGTCTTATGATTGCCTTGGGTCTTACCATGAGCGCATGTAGTAAGCATGAGTCAGCCGAAAGCAAACCAACCGAAGAAATTGCCGCAGAGCAAGGTGAAATCGCTCGTGCAAACCATCCCATGCCAGTGGCCTCACAGCCTGCTTCATTTGTGCCACCGACAGCTGCCTCAGCAGCTGCCACCACGACGACAGCAACCGCTACCCCAGTTTCTGCTGATGCTGGCGAAAAATTGTTTGGTAGTGTATGTGCCACTTGTCACACAGCAGGCTTGATGGGTGCACCAAAACTTGCTGATAAAGCTGCTTGGGCACCTCGCATTGCGCAAGGTAAAGACACGCTTTATAAACACGCCATTGTCGGCTATCAAGGAAAATCTGGTGTGATGCCAGCCAAAGGTGGTAGCCAAGCCTCGGATGAGGAAGTAAAAGCGGCCGTTGATTATATGGTCTCAAAAGCGAGCTGATAGGTATTGCGCCCGCTATAAAAGCAAGGCTACACCTTCAGGCCTATGTAATCAAGCCTATGCAATCAATTCTGGCATCGAGCATCAGTAAACCAGTCACTATTACAATAGTAGGCTGGTTTTTTTATACGTTTTTTATACCCAATGAGCTTTGTTTTAACCCGCAGTTTGGTTATGATGAATGACTATGTTCAATCACCAAACCCTGTTAAGAAACCGCCATGACACCTGCCGTTAATCTTGCCAAAAAACTAAAAATCAACTTCCAGTTACATGAATATCATCATGACGCGCATAGTGAAAGCTATGGGCTTGAAGCAGCAGAAAAACTACAAGTTGAGCCAAAGCGGGTATTTAAAACCTTGGTGGTACAAGATGACAATGACAAGCTCGCTGTTGCGATACTGCCTGTTGAGCATTTGCTCAACCTAAAAAAAATCGCCAAAGCCATCGGCAGTAAAAAAGCCCAAATGGCAGACCCCAAATTGGTAGAACGTACCACAGGCTATGTGCTAGGTGGGGTAAGCCCGCTAGGTCAAAAAAAACGCCTGCCCACGGTCATCGATCAGTCCGCACAACACTTTGCGACGATCTATTGTAGTGGCGGTAGACGCGGTTTAGAGATTGAGTTGTCGCCGTCGGATTTAGCAGGCGCAGTAAACGCCAAGTTTGCAGATTTAATTCAAGAATAAAGGATAACACCATGCCCAATGTCATTATTGAAGTGAGTCACGACCATGTTATTAGTCAGCCCGATAACCTATTAGCGCGGGTCAATGATACACTATGGCAGTCTGGCAACTTTAAGCTGCAAAGTGATATCAAATCACGTATCTACTACCCAAACCACGCATTAGTAGGACTGACCGATAGCGGAGATGAAGCTTTTGTTATGGCGCATTTTTATCTGATGCCAGGGCGTGATGACGCTACCATTCAATCATTGGCGCAGCGCATTGCCGATGCTATCAAAGCGCATCTGCAGGAATTCGAAAGTGAGGTGCCTGCTGGCAGTTTACAGATTTGCGTCAATTCCACCACGCTAAGTGCCAATTATGTCAAGCAGTATGTCGAATTCAAATAGAGGGGTTAGTGATAAAAATTGGCTACTTTAAGCACATTTTTGCTGACTTTTGCTAACGGGTAAGATAGTAAATTTGGCAACAAAACCTGCAGCGGCGCCGTTGCTGGCCATCAAATTGCGTGCGATGCGGATGGTGTAGTTGCCTGATTGTGGCAAGCAACCTTGATAGACAATTCCGCCTTTGCCCCCATCAACGTTGCCCGTAGGGGATATGATAACACCGACATTGGCAAATTCAGCATAGCGCCTACGAGGCATCAACACTAAGGTTGCGTATTGATTTTTGCTAGCGTTGAATTGATAAAGCAGGCTGTCTTGTTTGGGCGATAATTGACCAACCCACATTTTACTGGTTTGGTTTTTGCCAAAATGGATAACGGTCTGTACGGGTTTGGCATTGAGCGGGTGGGTCATCGCCAATAAAGATAAGACAATTACCAACTGATAACGTTTTAAAAATTTTGCCATGTTTTTAGCTTACTATGAAAAATCTGTAAGATACAAATAAGGATATACAAGGATAAGGATACACAAGGGCTAGCCAATGACTAAACAGTCATTTGCGTTATTCTCAACTTATCGCAAACATAGTAAACTAGTCAAGATTTTGTTTTGTCTGCGGTATGTAAAAATTTTAACAAGCATCTTTTCACAAGCATCTTTTAAAGACATCATATAAAGACATCGTGCAAAACATCATTTTTTCGGTTTTCCCCGTTGATTTCAACATAACTCAAGGAGTTAGCAATGATTTATCAAGGAAATAGCATCTCGGTATCGCTACTCGAAGACGGTATTGCTAAATTAAACTACGATAATCAAACTGAGAGCGTTAATAAATTTGACCAAGCCACCATCAAAGAATTTGGCGAAGCAGTCACGGCATTAGAACAATCTGCAGACGTTAAAGGTCTAATCGTTACTTCAGGAAAAAAAGTTTTCATCGCTGGTGCGGACATCACTGAATTTGTTGGTAATTTCAAAAAACCAGAAGGCGAGATTGCTTCTTGGGTACTTGACATCAACAAAACATTCAACCGTTTTGAAGACCTGCCTTTCCCAAAAGTTGCGGCAATCAATGGCGCCTCCATGGGCGGTGGTACAGAGATGACGTTGGTGTGTGACTACCGTGTCATGAGTGACAAAGCGAGCATCGGTTTGCCCGAAGTTAAACTGGGCATCTTCCCAGGCTTTGGTGGTTCGGTGCGTTTGCCACGTATCATCGGTATTGATAACGCGCTTGAAATCATCGCAACTGGCGAAGCACAAAAACCAGCCGCTGCATTGAAAGTCGGTATGGTGGATGCGGTTGTTGCCGCAGACCAGTTAGAGGCTTCAGCGATTGATTTAGTCAAAAAATGTATCGCAGGCGATCTAGATTGGAAAGCACGCCATGACGAAAAAATCAATCCAGTCAAATTAAACGCCCTAGAACAAGCGATGGCATTTAACTCAGCCAAAGGTGTACTGTTCTCAAAAGCCAATCCAGCGCAGTACCCAGCGCCAAAAATCGCCTTAGAGTCTATCGAAAAACACGTGAACCTATCACGTGACAAAGCGTTGGAAATTGAATCTGCAGGTTTTGCAAAAGCCGCAAAAACCCCACAAGCAGAAAGCCTAGTCGGTCTATTCTTAAACGACCAAGCGGTTCGTAAACTGGTTAAAACTCACAGCGCCAAAGCGCATGATATTAAAGAAGCTGCTGTATTGGGCGCAGGTATCATGGGTGGTGGTATCGCTTACCAAGCCGCCTCAAAAGGCTTGCCCATCATCATGAAAGACATCAAGTCAGAGCAACTTGACTTAGGTATGCGCGAGGCCAGCAAACACCTATCAAGCGGTATGGCACGCGGTAAAGTAACCCCAGCACAAATGGGCGAAACTTTAAGCCGTATCCGTCCTACGCTCAACTACGGTGACTTTGGTGAGACTGACATCGTGATTGAAGCGGTTGTTGAAAATCCAAAAGTTAAACACGCGGTATTAAAAGAAGTTGAAGGACTAGTTAAAGACAACTGTATCCTAGCATCTAACACTTCAACCATCTCTATCACCTACTTAGCTTCGGTACTAGAGCGTCCAGAAAACTTCGTGGGTATGCACTTCTTTAACCCAGTCCATCGTATGCCGCTGGTTGAAGTAATTCGTGGTGAAAAATCAAGCGAAGAAGCAGTAGCGACTACGGTAGCGTTAGCAGAAAAAATGGGTAAAGTGCCAGTTGTGGTAAATGACTGCCCAGGCTTCTTAGTTAACCGCGTATTATTCCCTTACTTCGGTGCGTTTGACTTATTGATCAAACAAGGCGCTGATTTTGTTCAAATCGACAAAGTCATGGAAAAATTTGGCTGGCCAATGGGTCCTGCTTACTTGATGGACGTTGTGGGTATCGACACAGGGGTTCATGGGGCAGAAGTGATGGCGGAAGGCTTCCCAGACCGCATGAAACCAGACTACAAAGTGAGCGGTCAGATATTGTTTGAAGCCAATCGCTTAGGTCAAAAAAATGGCGTTGGTTTCTACAAATACGAAACGGATAAAAAAGGCAAGCCAGTTAAAACTGCCGATCCACAAACCGTTGAATTATTAAAACCATTTATCGATGCGCCAAAACAGTTTGAAGACCAAGAAATCATCGATCGTTTGATGATTGCATTATGTAATGAAACGGTTCGCTGCTTAGAAGACAACATTGTATCGACGCCTGCAGAAGCAGACATGGCGATGATTATGGGTATTGGTTTCCCGCCATTCCGTGGTGGCCCATGCCGTTATATCGACCAAATCGGCCTACAAAATTATCTAGCCCTTTGCGACAAATACGCAAGCTTAGGTAAAGCCTATGAAGCGCCACAAATGATTCGTGATATGGCGGCAAATGGTAAAACTTTTTACCCACAAGCGTAATCGACGATTATAAATTTTAAGGAGAATAGAATGACTACATTAAGTCCAAAAGATGTCGTGATTGTCGATGGCGTTCGTACCGCAATGGGCAAATCAAAAAATGGTATGTTCCGCAATGTACGCGCTGACAGCATGTCTGCGGAGCTTGTTAAAGCTTTGGTAGCGCGTAACCCGTTTGATACCAAACTTGTAGAAGATGTCATCTGGGGCTGTGTCAACCAAACCCTAGAGCAAGGTATGAACATTGGTCGTAACATCGGTTTATTGGCTGAATTACCACGTACTACGGCAGGCCAAACGGTCAACCGTCTATGTGGTTCATCCATGCAAGCGCTTCACACCGCAGCGGCACAAATCATGACCGGTCAAGGTGATGTGTTCATTATCGGCGGTGTTGAGCACATGGGTCACGTGGGCATGATGCACGGTATTGACATCAACCCAGAAGCTTCAAAATACTATGCAAAAGCCTCTAACATGATGGGTTTAACCGCTGAAATGCTTGGACGTATGAATAACATCAGCCGTCAAGAACAAGATGCGTTTGGTGTAGAATCACATCGCCGTGCGTGGGAAGCGACACAGCAAGGTCGTTTCAAAAACGAAATCATCGGCGTTGAAGGTCATGACGAAAACGGTAACCTACAACTTTGCACTATCGATGAAGTGATTCGTCCCGATGCCAACCTGCAATCATTTGCGGCATTACGTCCCGTATTTGACCCTAAAGGTGGTACCGTGACAGCCGCTACGTCATCAGCCTTGTCTGACGGTGCGTCTGCGATGCTTATCATGTCTGCACAAAAAGCCAAAGACTTAGGTCTAACACCACGCGCCCGTATTCGCGGTATGGCAGTTGCAGGCTGTGACGCGGCTATCATGGGTTACGGTCCAGTACCTGCTACCCAAAAAGCCTTAAAACGCGCTGGTATGAGCATTGACGATATGCAAACCATCGAACTTAACGAAGCATTTGCCGCACAAGGCTTATCGGTTCTTAAAGGCTTAAATCTACAAGACAAACTAGACATCGTTAACCTAAATGGTGGTGCTATTGCATTAGGTCACCCACTAGGCTGTTCTGGTGCACGTATCACCACCACACTATTAAATGTGATGGAACAACAAGACACCCAAATCGGTCTTGCCACCATGTGTATTGGTCTAGGTCAAGGGATTGCCACCATCATTGAACGTGTATAATTATTTTGTTATTAAAAAAACCCTTGATTTCAATCAAGGGTTTTTTTACGCGTGCAGTTGTTTACCCATATTTTTTTACTAATTTTTTATCCCTTTTTCTTTATCATATTTCTTTATTACCGTTTCTTTATCACTGTTTATTTACTACTATTGCTTTACCATAAAGTCTAAGAAATTTTTTACCAAATCTGTTATGTTGTCTAGATAAAAATAGATAAATATAGGTGTATTGTGAGTTTATTCCAAAATCTACTAATTATTTGTATATTAGTGTTGATTTCCAGTTTTTTCTCCATTTCCGAAATTGCCTTGGCAGGTGCTAGGCGCATCAAGCTAAAGTTGTTGGCAGAATCGGGTGACAATCGCGCCAATAAAATTTTACATTTACAAGAAAATTCTGCCGAATTTTTTGCTACCTCACAAATTGGGCTAAATGCCGTGGCAATTTTGGGCGGTATTGTCGGTGAGTCTGCGCTTCGCCCCTACTTTATTGACCTTATTTCCCCATTTTATCAAGGCAAAATGCTTGATAATATCGGTTTTATAATGTCATTTTTGTTTGTCACTTTGTTGTTTATTTTGTTTGCCGATTTGATTCCTAAACGCATTGGCATGATTAACCCAGAACGCGTGGCGTTAGCGGTGATTGAGCCTGTACTGCTGTCAATCAGATTATTTAAGCCGCTGGCTTGGATTATCAACGGGCTGGCAAATCTGATTTTTAGAATTTTTAAAGTCAACATGGTGAGAGAAGAAAATATCACCTTTGATGACGTTTCGGCTGTGGTGGATGCAGGGGCACAAGCGGGGGTATTGCTCAAGCAAGAACATCACTTTATCGAAAACGTCTTTGAGCTTGAAGAACGCAACGTGCCCTCTAGCATGACCACCCGTGAGGATGTGGTGTATTTTACCCTTGGCGAGTCTGAGCAAAGTATCCGCCAAAAAATTGCCAGTTACCCGTATTCAAAATTTTTGGTATGTAAAGATAGTATTGATGAAGTGATTGGCTATGTCGATACCAAAGATATCTTGGTAAAACTTCTTAGTAACCAGTCGCAAATTTTGCTCAATGAAACTACGATTCGTAATGTATTAATCATCCCCGATACCTTAACCTTATCTGAGCTGCTAGACCGTTTTCGCTCCAGTAAAGAAAAATTTGCCGTGGTGATGAACGAGTATGCGCTCATTGTCGGTGTCATTACGCTATCTGATATCATGATGACAGTGATGGGGGACTGGGTCGCACCGATTGAAGATGAGCAGCAGATTATCCAGCGTGATGAATTCTCATGGCTGATTGAAGGTACCACCCCGATTGAAAATGTCAAACATGCGCTCGGTATCGAAGACTTTCCTGACTGGGACAACTATGAAACTTTAGCAGGTTTTATGATGTATAAACTGCGCAAAATTCCCCGTCCTGCGGATTTTGTTGAATATCAAGGTTATAAATTTGAAGTAGTCGATATTGATCATCATAAAATTGACCAATTACTCGTGACCCGTTATATAAAAGACGACGAAAATCTAATTATCAGCGATAGTTAGTCAAGGTAAATAGGTAATACTGCCGCTTTGAATTGAAATTGATTAACTTTTTTCACGTTTCTTGTTAAAGTAGTTCATGGTTTCACCAAATCGTGAACTTTTTTCTTTTGGGCTTGGCAAACGGTAAAATTATTTTATGCTTGAAATCCGCCACCTTCAATTATTGACCGCACTACGTGAGCAAGGCTCGCTTGCTGCCGCGGCTGAGGACTTGTATGTTACTGCATCAGCAGTCTCCCATCAGCTCAAAGAAATCGAAAATTATTATGGTGTTAGCCTCGTCAATCGCCGCTCAAGACCGCTAAGCTTTACCCCGGCAGGCAAAGAAGTACTCAAGCTTGCGGACAGTGTGCTACCGCAATTTAATCGTACCACCGCCAACCTTAAAAGACTGGGTCGTGGTCAAACAGGACAATTGCGTTTGGCCTCAGAATGTCATAGCTGTTTTGATTGGTTGATGCCTATTCTTAATCGTTATCGCAGAGAATGGCAAGACGTTGAGCTGGACTTTAGCTCAGGCTTTGAACCTGAGCCTCACCAAATGCTACTCGATGAAGAAATTGATGTGCTCATCACAGCCAGTCGCTTACCCTTGGAGGGCATCAGCTATCTGCCGTTATTCCAATATGAAAGTCGCTTGGTGTTGTCACCGACACACCCATTAGTCGATAAAAAATCGCCGATTTTGCCAGAAGATTTGATTGATGAAACGCTCATCGTCTATCCTGTGGAAGCCAAGCGGCTAGATATCATCGCGCATTTTTTTGCGCCTGCAGGACTTGCGCCCAAGAAACTAAGAACCACAGAATTGACCGCCATGTTAATTCAGCTGGTTGCGAGTGAACGAGGGGTTGCCTCGTTACCAAATTGGGTGGTCAATGAATACGAAAAAAAAGGCTGGGTAATATCAAGAGCGCTGGGGGAAGGCGTGTTTTGCCAGCTTTATGCGGCGACCCGCAGCACAAGTAAAGAGGTGGCTTATATTCAAGGGTTTTTGGATTTACTGCCAGAGATTACCCATAAATCGATATTACCCGCCCATCATTGAGTTTAATGGGCTAGACCTAATCAATTGAAAATGCTGGGTGTGGCATTATGACACTTATGTTGGTGTATGCCACACCCAAATTACATACCCACACACGCCAAAGAGAGCAAGTAGAATGGGATTACTTTGAAACCAAGTTAACATCTTCAGGTGGGATATCCGTTGTCGCCAATACTGTTGGCTCGTCGTATGCAACTTTTTCAGTAACCAATTCCTCATGGCGCAGGGTTACAGGAATTTGCGCTTCATGACTGACATTTTGAGTCATTAACTGTACTTTTTCCGCCACAATGGTTTCAATATTCACTTTCGCTATTTGTTGAAGTAGAGGAATCTCAATCGGGGTATCGCCTAAAGTAATGGCTTGCCCATTCACCATTAACTGTGGCACATTGACGTTATTAGTAACCACGCTGACTAAATTATCTTGAGAGGCACTAGGCTTTGCAAATACATGTTCAATCACTAACACTTCTTGATTGAGTGTCACAGGAACGTTAACCGTTTGGCTGATGATTTTTTTTGATAATTTAATATTGTCTTTAACAAATCGCTCAATTTGCACTTGGGGGCGTTCAGCTAATAGCTCTAAAGTGTTAGTGGTATCTTCACGAAGATCGACAGTTTTAACAATGTTATCATGAGGCTGGCTATCAGGGGTGTTTAGTTCAGTAGTATTCATCATCGGGTTTTTCATCGAGTGTTTTCCATTGCAAAGTTATTGTTCCAAAATTTTATAATAATATATGACAACCACAAAAAAGACAGATGAAATCATCTGCCTTTTTCAAGCCAATGGCAACACCGTTGGCAGAAATTAAACTTTATAGTAATTAATTGTAATCATATTAATTATCAAAGTTTACGGGGCGCATTTGGATCGATTGCAGGTGATACATTACCATCGACGGTATCAACACCCGTTACACGCTCAACGCCATCTTTTTGTACATCTAACTCTTCACGGCGAACAGTTTCATTAAAGGTCTCAGTACGAGTTTGAGCCACTTTATCTACGTTCACTTCTTCAGTCACATAAGTTTGTTTGTTGACATTTGCACGTTCTGCTTCCAGTTCAACCTCAATAGTAGCATTGTCATTATCACCAATGCGGCGATCAGTAGGTTTGTTAACTGGTGTACGCTGAATATGCGCTTGTTCTTCAGTTAACTCAACATTGACAGTGCGGGACTCAGACACAACGTGTTTACCCACTTTTAATAAACCTGCTACAATTTTGTCTTTATTGACTATAATACGTTCTTCAAGCAACTGCAGTGTATTGGGTGATTGGTAGTCGTTATCAGTGAGTTTAACGGGTGTTGCAGCACGGTCGAATGCATGACGGTCACGAACCGTTTGTTCTTCAATACTGTAGTTGTAGTCAGGATCGTAGTTATCCATCGTTTCAACAGTATCTCGGCTGAGCGAATCAAAATAGACATTGTCGTCTTGAATACGGGCTAACCCTGCTGGTACCAAAACTTCTTTTGAGCTAAACCAACCGCCTACATCAACGATGAAATAACGGATACGACCTGTAGTATCGTCAACTAAAGCCCCTTGAATTCTACCTATTTTTTCGCCATTTGCTCCATAAGCGGTTTTACCCGTTGGATCAAAATAATCGTTACCTAAAAGGTCAACGTGGGTGTCTTGAATATCGCGTAAACGCATTAAACTTGCCATGAGAAAATCTCCTGTAAATATCTTATAGTTCACTTCTAATAAAATAATTAACTTAGAAACTAAATAAATATAAGATAATTTTTTTATAGTTAATTCAAAATTGTTATAATAAATTTTTAAAATTCAACAAATTAAATATTTCATCACTGATGGATTGTTGAATCCGCCGATGATAAGAATCACGAAAAACTTCATAATCTTTATCACTCAACTTGTATGCAAGGTTACCCAAAAACTTGCCTGTTAAATAGTAGAATTGGATAAAGTTTTGTTTGGTAGGTGTAATTGGCAGTTGTCTTAAGTAACTTTTGCAACTAAGCGTAAAAGAATTTGGCTTTTAGCAATAAAGTAAAAACATATAAAAAAATTTGGGTACCACACATAGGGCAAACCACCATCGCAAACTTCAATAATGCGTTATGAAGAATGCGTTATAAAAACACAGCAGTAGGTGATTTTTAATGACAAAATATCAGGGCAAAATAACCCGCTGGCAAGATGACAAAGGCTTTGGGTTTATTGAGCGAACGGAAAACAATTTACAAGACCCAGTCATCTTTTTTCATATCAGCGAATACCGAGCGAACCAACGTCCTGCGCTTAATGAAGCGGTAGTTTTTGAAATAGGGCAAGGCAGAGATGGCAAACCCTGCGCTGTCAACGTGCAGCAACAGTCGTTTGTTAGACAAAAAATTGCCCAACAAAATGCCCGCCAAGTTCGTCAAACTCAAAACGACCTTAAAAATCAAACATTACTTATGTGGGTGGCTATTGGGGTGCTGTTTTTTGTGTTACTAACCGCTGTCGTGCTGGTTAAGCACTTACCCTTATGGATTATAGGTTGGTATTTTGCGATAAGCTTGGCGACCTATCTGCTGTATGCGCATGATAAAAAAGCTGCACAAAATGGAGATTGGCGCGTGCAAGAAGCGTCACTCCATAAATTAGCTTTTGCTGGGGGTTGGGTAGGGGCGGCATTTGCCCATTGGTTATTGCGCCATAAATCAACCAAACCAGAATTTCGTAGGGCTTTTTACTTGACAGTGATCGGGAATCTCTTAGCTTTGGCAATCATAAGTTATATCAACATGAAAATCAGATGATTGCTTGATAGATTGATTGTTATAGGTCAATTGTTGAGAAAAAAATCCCTAATATAGATTAGGGATTTTTTTTAGCATGAGACAATTAGATTAATTCAATCGCTAATGCAACCGCTTCACCGCCACCGATACATAGGCTAGCAATGCCTTTTTTGCCGCCTGTGCGTTTGAGTGAGTTGATGAGTGTGACTACGATACGCGCACCTGATGCTCCCACTGGATGACCTAATGCACAAGCACCGCCTTCGATATTAACCTTAGCATGGTCAAGGTCATTTTCTTGCATAGCAAGCATAGTTACCATAGCGAATGCTTCATTGATTTCCCAAAGATCAACGTCTTCTTTAGTCCAGCCAGCTTTTGCTAAAACTTTTTTCACACACTCAATGGGCGCGATAGTAAATTCGCTTGGGTGTTGTGAGTGGGTGGCTTGGGCAACGATACGTGCAAGTGGTTTTAAGCCTTTCTCTTTGGCTTTGTCTTCTGACATCAATACAACAGCAGCTGCCCCATCAGAGATTGAGCTTGAGTTAGCGGCAGTGACGGTACCATCTTTTGAAAACGCGGGTTTTAAGGTTGGGATTTTGTCTACATTGGCTTTACCGGGTTGTTCGTCCGTGTCAATGACCAGATCGCCTTTACGAGTTTTCACGGTGACTGGAACGATTTCGTTTTTGAAGTGACCTTCATTGATGGCGGTGTTGGCGCGTTTTAGCGATTCGATAGCAAATGCATCCATCGCTTCACGTGTGACACCCCGTTTATCTGCCATTTCTTGAGCAAATACACCCATTAACTTGCCGGTATCAGCATCTTTAAGACCATCTAAGAACATGGTATCTTTGATTTCGCCATCACCCATGCGATAACCACCACGTGCTTTTGGTAGCACATAAGGGGCGTTGGTCATTGATTCCATACCACCTGCTACCACGATATCAAATTCGCCGGTACGAATTGAGTTGGCACCAAGCATAATGGCTTTCATACCAGAACCGCAAAGTTTGTTGACATTGATTGCGCCTGTGGCATCTGGGATACCTGCTTTACGCATCGCTTGACGCGCTGGGCTTTGACCTGCACCCGCGGTTAAGATACAACCCATGATAACTTCGTCAATCTCTTCTGGTTTTACGCCGGCACGGTTGACGGCTTCTTTAATGACGGTTGCACCAAGCTCTGGCATTGATACTTCGTTCAAATCACCTTGGAATCCACCCATTGGGGTGCGAACGCCATCTACGATTACGACTGAATTTTCCATATTAAATTTCCTTCGAGTTATGGTTGTTGTTGTCACAAGCAAACTACGACCTAAATCATTACGGTCTATAAACAGGCAGGGTTATAAACGCCAACCATGCCAATCACAATAGATGTTTTAAGTTTAGCTAATGCGATACATTTCATATTATCATAGTTAAAATGTAAATTAAACCACTGAAAACACTGTAAAATATACCAATTAAGTCTACCCAAATTTTACTGCATTAACTCATCCAACCGAATGCGTATCACCTTATCGGTCACGGTATCTAACGCTTCGATTTTAGCAATCGCTTCATTCATATTGCGCTCAACAACGGGGTCAACCATAATAATGACAGGCAAATCAGTGCTGGTATCATCATGCGCTGGCTGTTGCAAAATTGCATCAATACTAATTTTAGACTCACTTAAAATGCGGGTGACTTCTGCTAGCACACCCAAATCATCTTTGACCTGTAAGCGCAGATAGTAGCCTGTGATCATTTCATCACTTGACAAAATGCGTGTATTATTTAGTGTCTCAGGCTGGAACGCCAAATGCGGCACCAAATTGGCGGTTGAATCATTGGTCTCTGCAAGGGCGCGTACCATGTCCACCACATCTGCCATCACAGCTGAGGCGGTCGCGCCTGCCCCTGCACCCGAACCGTAATACAAGGTTTGTCCGACAGGCTCTGCGTCAACCATGATGGCATTTTTTACCCCATTCACATTGGCAAGTAACACCTGTTTTGGAATCAAAGTCGGGTGTACACGTAATTCAATACCTTCTTCACCACTGTCTAAAATACGACGTTTGGCAAACCCTAAATGCTTGATACGGTAGCCAAGCTCGTTGGCATAACGTACATCTTGCTGGGTGATTTTGGTAATGCCTTCACAGTAAACTTTGTCAAATTGTAGCGGGATACCAAACGCAATTGACGCAAGTAGCGTTAATTTATGCGCAGCATCAATCCCTTCGACATCAAATGTCGGATCGGCTTCGGCATAACCCAGCGCTTGGGCTTCAGCGAGGACATCTGCAAAGTCGCGCTTTTTATCGCGCATTTCAGTCATGATAAAGTTGCCTGTACCATTGATGATACCTGCAAGCCAATCGATTTTGTTGGCAGCTAAGCCTTCACGCAAGATTTTGATAATCGGAATACCGCCGGCAACCGCGGCTTCATACGCCACTTTGACGCCGTTGGCATCTGCCTTGGCAAAAATCTCATTGCCATGTTCTGCCAATAATGCTTTGTTGGCAGTCACAATATGTTTGCCATGCTCGATTGCCGCTAAAATCACCTCTTTAGCCGTGGTGGTACCGCCCATCAATTCCACCACAATATCCACATCATCTTGCTGAATGATAGCAAGCAAATCGGCAGATTGTTTGATGTCTGTTGGAATATCGGTACGATTGCGACGCGTCCCTACGTGGGTGATTTTAATCTCACGCCCTGTGCGACGTGTCATTTCATCAAGGTTGTTTTGTAGTAGTTCAACCACCCCAGTACCCACAGTACCAAGCCCTAAAATCGCTAATTGAATAGGTCGATTATTCATAAAAAAAATTCTCAAATGTCAAAAATATAAAAATAAAAGTTCAAAAGTTGGCTAGCTAAATATACCATGCTAACTTGTGATTGGTAAGGTATAAAATCCAATTGCCCAAAAAAATTAAAATAAAAAAACCAGCTAATGATGACTAGCTGGTTTTTATCCCATCTGGGGTTAACTTATTTGAGGTTGAGCCTCTGTGCCAATTCAGCCGGTGGCAGATAACCGCCAAGTTGATGACCTTCTGTGTCAAACACGGCTGGGGTGCCATTGATACCCAAATTTGCGCCTAATTCATAAATTTTACGTACGGGGTTACTGCAAGTCGGTGCATTAATAGGCATGCCCAATTTGGCATCGGTTAAGGCTTTTTTGCGGTCACTGCTACACCAGATTTTTTCCATGATTGGCATGGTCTGTTCATTACGTGGCCAAGGTAGATAACGCACTTCGATACCCAATGCATTTATCTCATCAATTTCACTGTGGAGTTTACGGCAATAACCACAATCTGCATCAGTAAACACATAGATTGCCGCTTTCGTCTGCCCCTTAGCGGGGAAGATAATCATGTCTTTTTTATCAATGGTGGCAAGGCTGGCTTTCGTATCTTGTGCTTGCAAGTTGGCTGAGATATGCTCAGGTTTGGCACCACCGACTTTGATGATATCGCCTTGTATCACATATTGACCTGTCGCATCGGTAAAAAACGCCGGTAAACCTTCGGCCTTGACCCAATAGATATTTGGCATACTGGTCGCTGTCACCGAGGTGATTTTGGCGGTGATACCTGATTTGGCTAAATTTGCCGCCAGCAGTTGCTGGAGTTGTGATTCATTTTTTGCCGCGGGGGCTGAGCTGCTAGTTGCTTCATGTTTCTGAGTTTCAGCATTGGCGGGTGTGCGCGATTGGGCATTATCACAGCCTGCCAAACCAACAATGCCAGCAACGGCGATGACACAGGAAATTAAACGGGCAGTTAATGAAGTTTTAGCAGGATAAGTTGCAAAACGAATGAGCATGAGAAAACCCACAGAAGGTTGATATAGGTTTTTATTTTACCATATTGTTATGGTATATGAGCGCTACCTCTGTCAACTTATTGTTAACAGTCTACTAGATTAGGCTTCACATTCTCGCTTGTTTCAGCTTCAATGGACTCAAAACAATCAGCTTAAAGCCACATTCTATCAATTGATTGAAAGGTTGTTTAACAAAGTTTGTTTAACTGGGTTGATTGAAAAAATTCAACGTTTAAGCAAATAACTTTTGATAAGTTGCGATACAATTTAAACATTGTGTTTGCAAAACAAATTTGTAAACTAACAAATCTTCAGCTAGTTTAATAACTATTATTATTTTTTCATCTTTTACTATTTTTTAGGAATTTATCATGGCAATTGCTAGTTTATTAACCTTACTCGACGATATTAGTGTCATCCTAGATGATGTATCGGTGATGACAAAAGTCGCTGCTAAAAAAACGGCGGGCGTGTTGGGCGATGATTTGGCACTCAATGCCAATCAAGTATCAGGGGTACGAGCCGATCGCGAGTTGCCTGTGGTGTGGAGTGTCGCCAAAGGCTCTTTAGTCAATAAAGTGATCTTGGTGCCGCTGGCTTTGATTATCAGTGCAATTTCGCAAGCCTTGGTAACAGGATTATTGATGATTGGTGGTTTATATCTGTGTTATGAAGGGGCAGAGAAAGTGGTGCACAAATTTTGGCCACACCCTGCGAGTAATGATCCCGAGCAAGCCGAGCGGGTAGCAGCCAATGCCGATGAAAGTGTGGATTTGGTGGCACATGAAAAAGAAAAGATTAAAGGGGCAGTTCGGACAGATTTTATTTTATCGGCTGAAATCATTGTGATTTCACTTGGCACCATTGCGGCAACGGTGCCTTTACTGGATAAAGCGGCAACACTGGTAGCAATTTCACTCCTCATGACAGTGGGTGTGTATGGCTTTGTTGCTATGATTGTTAAGATAGATGATTTGGGGCTGCACTTGCAACAAAAGTCGTCATCAGCGGCACAAAGTATAGGTAAAGCCTTATTAGCCTTTGCGCCTATTTTGATGAAAGTGCTATCAATCGCCGGTACTTTGGCAATGTTCTTGGTCGGTGGTGGTATTTTGGCACACGGCGTTGGTGCGTTATATGATGGGATTGAACATTTAGGTGACTTGTCAGGGGCGTTTTCAGGCTTAACCACTAACTTATTAAATGCACTGGTTGGTTTGGTAGCAGGTTTGGTGGTAGTTGCAATCATGACAGTCATCTCAAAAATTCGTAATAAACCTGCCCATTAAACAAGCCCCGCCCATTCATTGTATCCAAAATTTGTAGCTAACATAAAAAAGCAGTTCATGTTGAACTGCTTTTTTATTGTTATACAGGCACGCAAATACGATTGATTTACTGATTGGGCTGCGGCGTTACCGACTCATCGTGAGAGGGCGCTACGTCAGTTTGTGCGGTGGTCGTCGATTTTTTAGTGACAACAACGGCATTTTCCACCTTTTTACTGGTGCGGGCTTTGGGCTTGGCTGCTGGTTTTTCGCTCGCCTTAGCTTTACGCGTACGGGTTTTCGGTGCTTTTGGGGTTGCCAAGGTCAGCATACCAACAGTTGCCGGTTTCATTTGCTCTGCCACACTTTCAATCATATTCTTATAACTTACCGGTGTGGTTTTACGTTTTTGCGCCGCTGCTTCTGCGCTATCTTCTACGTCGGCTGCTTCAACACCTTCGCTGTCAGTATTAAAGGCTATTGCTGGTTCATCCGCTATTGGCACTGAGTTAACGTCCTGATTCGCTATAGCATCATCCGCTATTGTTGTCGCAGAGACTGGCTCGGCTGGTTGCTTAGCGACTGGCGCATTGTGCGCTTGCAAGTAAGCTTCGACCAATTTACCTTGCTCAATCAACGCATGACCTTGCTCGCCTAGGCGCGCCACAATCCATGCGCCTACGCTACCTGCTTGATATGACAGGTGATTGTGGCTAGGTGAGGCTGATTGAGTTGAGGCTGCTTCTACTTGACCGGTGACACTGTCAGTTTGATTGGGAGTAGGCTCAGCAACTGACGGGTTTGAGTCAGTCGGCGCTTGAGCGACAGCGGTATCAATTATGGCGCCGCGTGGATCATTGATGGCGCGTTTAGTCACTGTTGGCAGCGCAGCGTCAGTTTTGCCTGCTTGGCGTTGGAACTGGCTGGCGGGCAAAATGGCCGTATGATAATCATCCAAGTTTTGCGCGGATAGACTGGCATAGCCATAATTTCTAAAATACTGCCCAAAACGCTGTTGTTCAGCCACTACGACATTATCTTTTGATGGGGTAGTGGTGGTAGCAGCTTGATGATTAAAGGCATCGATGGCTTGGATAAAGCAGCTAACCACACTGTCAGTTGCCATTTTTTCAGCAGCATTATCTAAGTACTGGTTAATAAACTGACTCACCGTACCCGAAATTTTTGTCACCGAAGTGCTCACTACAGAGGCAACTGGGCTAAATTGCGCTTGATAAGCCTTGTATACTTCGCGTGGATCATTTTTGGCACGACCTTGGCTTGGTGTCACTGCCAGCTTTGCAGTAGCAGGTTCAGCTGATGGCGCAGATGGTGTAGATGCTTTAGTAAGCTCTGCTACCTCGTCATTAGACACTATAACGCTGCTAGGGTTAACTGGCGTCTGAATTGTCTGTTCTGGTGTTGTGGGTTCGGGCATCGTAGCCGAGGCTATTGGCTGCACCTCAGGTTTTGCAATTTCCCCTTTGCTGGCATCTAGCGAGAGGTGCGTTGTTTCAACCGCAGCCATAGGCTGCTGTTGTTCAGTTTTAAATACTTGAACTTGCACACTGTTGGGGTCACGTTGTTTAGTGCCTTTCGGTTTTTCTGCTCTGGATTGGTTGTTTTTTCTACCATCGACAGGGGCAACAGCGTTATCAGTCGCTGTCACATCAATGACTGCCGCGTTACTATCATCGTTTGCCAATGTAGCACGACGTTCTTTAACCCCGCGGCTGTCACGGCGACTATTCGGCTCGCGTTTTGGCAACTCACTCGTTTTGGCAGTTTTAGACGCATCGTTTGATTTGTCTTTATTGCTGTCAGTGTCCTGTGATGAAACTTCCGCCTCACTCGTTTCAGATTGATAACGGTTTGGTTTTTTAGCCTTTGGCTTGCGGTTACCACGTTTACGGCGCTCGGCATCTTTATCGCCTGATTCAGCCGTGGCTGAAGGTTGTTGAGACGCTTCTTGATAAGGATTGGCGCTAGTTTCACTGGTGTTTGTGCTCACCGCAGGGATGCTTGCCGTCAATGCGGCATGATTGATTTGACCTTGCACACCCAAACTTTGCGCGCCGGTATTGACGAGACTTTCAATCGCCGAAGCGGCATCTTGACCGCTAAAGTGTGGGGTGACTTGGGCTTGCTGGGTAGGGGCAAACAAGTTCGATAGCCAAGCAACTGCTGAAGTTGCAGGGACAGTGGCGGCCGGCTGCACGGGCTGGGGCGCGGCAGTTTTGGCGGCAGTCGTATTGTTGGCAGTTTGCTGAGGTTTGTTGGATGGCGTTGCAGGGTTAGGCGTGGTGTTGACGGCGTTGCTAGCACTGCTCCAGGCATTATGATTACCTGTCGGTGCTACACGGCTGACTTCATTGTCATCGGTGTGCCAGTTGCTAGTATCGTAGCCACGGTCTTTATATTCTTGTTGTTGGCTTTCGGCGACACGCTCATAGCTCGATGGCGCAAACCCATCACTGTTATAAGTGATATTAAACTCGGGGGATTCAAGATGGGCATGGGGCAAGATAGTAATGCGCGTGCCACTTTCTTGCTCAAGACATACCAGCGTTTCACGTTTTTCGTTGAGTAAAAATGCCGCGATGTCAGTTGGCACTTCGGCTTGTATTTCGCCATGGCGCTCTTGTAGCGCCCGTTGTTCGATTTGACGCATGATTGATAAGGCAAGTGAACGTAAGTCACGAATCATACCGGTACCGTGACAACGCGGGCAGAGGTAACCTGTCGCTTCTTCAAGTGACGGACGCAAGCGTTGACGACTCATTTCCAGTAGTCCAAAACGTGAAATTTCGGCGAATTGGATACGCGCACGATCGTTTTTGGTGGCTTCTTTGAGACGATTTTCCACTTGTTTTTGGTGGTCATCGGTTGCCATGTCAATAAAGTCAATAACAATCAAACCACCCATATCACGCAGGCGTAACTGGCGGGCGATTTCATCTGCTGCTTCCAAATTGGTATTAAACGCGGTTTCTGAGACATCCGCGCCTTTGGTGGCTTTTGATGAGTTGATATCGATTGATACCAGGGCTTCAGTTTGGTCAATCACAATCGAACCGCCGCTTGGCAAACGTACTTCACGTTGGTAGGCGGTTTCGATTTGTTTTTCAATTCCAAAACGGGCAAACATCGGCTCATAGTCCGTGTATTTGCGCAGTTTATTCGCTTGCTGCGGCATCACCGCTTCAATAAAATTCGCCGCTTCATTATAGGCGTATTCATTGTCAACCCAAATTTCCGCGATATCATCACGCAGGTAGTCGCGTACGGCACGGGTGACTACGCCCGCTTCTTGGTGCAACAGGCGAGGTGAGGGGAATTTTTGGCTTTGTTGTTGGATGCCTTTCCAGATGTTTAATAAATGGTCAAGGTCTTGTTGTAATTCATCCGTGGTTTTACCAATCCCTGCGGTACGGATGATAACGCTCATGCCTTTGGGTAGTCTTAGCTCACTTAACGCTTGCTTCATCTCATCGCGCAGCTTGCCAGAGATTTGGCGAGAGATACCGCCGCCACGTGCATTGTTGGGCATCAATACCAAATAACGACCCGCCAATGAAATCAGAGTAGATAAAGCCGCGCCTTTATTACCGCGCTCTTCTTTTTCCACCTGAACGATGAGCTCATCGCCTTCTTTAATTAGTTGTTTGATGTTATTGGTAGATCGAGGGTCACCTGCTAGATACTCTGGGGCGATTTCACGAATCGGTAAAAAACCTTGACGTTGTGAACCGTATTCCACAAATACCGCTTCAAGCGATGGCTCGACACGGGTCACATGACCTTTATAAATATTGGCTTTTTTTTGTTCGCGGGTACGGTTTTCTAAATCGAAATCATACAAATGATTGCCATTGCACAGGGCAACACGGATTTCTTCGGCGTGGGTAGCATTGATGAGGATGCGTTTCATGTGTTTTCTCCTAAACACACAAAACATACGAGGGTAGATAAATGTTGCTATCAAACATTACTATCAAATATTAGAAGAAACAATGTCAAACAGTCTTGACTATACTCGCTGATACCAAGCGCAAGTGGCTTGACAACGCTTGATAACAAGGTTTGTTGTTCACCAAAAATTGCATGATTAAGTTGGATTATTGCCATAGCGAGGTTGTAAGCCTGTTAGGTAAATGCAACCGTCATGCTGGATTTGGGGTTGTTGCCCAAAACAATGCGCGTTTTAGAACAAATGAATGAACCCTGTTTCCCTATTGGTCAAAAAGTGTTAGCGTTAGTTTTCGCTTTAAATGGCAAGCCTGATAAGTTAGGTTTTACAAAGGCGTGGGCAATTTAAAATGGTAAATCGTCCAAAACCGTAAACGTTTATCTCAAAATCGCAACTACTGAGTTCATTTACCTAGGCGCATAATACGCTAATCATTATCAGCAGTTTTGTGGTTGTAAGGCACAAAACCCACCATTTATCTGTTATCTCTATATATCACTAATCTTTACAAACTATTTGAACATGTTTTCAAATGACAATTATCTTCGTTACTCGTATGTCGTGTGCTGATATTGATTAAAATCAGTCTTAAAATCTATAAATATTGGCAGTCTAGTGCGCCCTATCGTGAGTCATACCGCCATGAATAAATTTCGGCGGTATGGGCGACAGCAAAAGCGACAGTTTAATTATCCTGCATACACTCCATTGTAAGGAAGCTTAACAGGGGTTCAGTCGAATTGATGGCGCGAATTCATAGCGGCACAGGCACTAAACTGCTAAACTATAGCAAATTTTTATGTAAACGGCTATTAAAATATGACAGAGCACTCGCAGTCTCCCAAACGTCCTGCCCATCCTAACAAAAAACGCGACACCCCATCGCAACAATCGGCTCGTCAAACCCCAAAACGCACGCCTAGCAAACAACCGTCTAGCAAACAACCCCAATCTGCAGATGACGATATTTTAGATTTTGCTAAAGTCAATTACTTGACCGTCACGCGCCAGCAGCATGACCAACGTGTTGATAACTTTTTGTTGGGTCGTCTTAAAGGACTGCCGCGCTCACATGTCTATAACATGATTCGTTCCGACGAAATCCGTGTCAATGGCAAACGCTGTAAACCCCACGATAAACTGCAGCGTAATGACGTGGTGCGCATTGCACCCATCAAGCTTGCCACGCGTGAAAAACCCGTGATTAGCCCTGACTTTGCCCAGAGTTTGCTTGAGCGCATTGTGTATGAAGATGAAGGTTTAATCGTACTCAACAAGCCATCGGGTATGGCAGTGCATGGCGGCAGCGGCGAGAGTTTTGGCGTGATTGAAGCCATGCGAGAAGCAACGGGTAAAAAATACCTTGAGCTGGTACACCGCATTGACAAAGATACCTCTGGCTTACTGATGATTGCCAAAAAACGCTCAACCCTTAAAACTTTACAAGAGCATTTGCGAGAAAAAACCTTGCAAAAAACCTATCTGTGTTTGGTGATAGGCTGGATAAGTAGCGACACACAAATCATTGATAAACCGCTATTAAAATACACGTTGCCTGCCACACAAGAAGGTAAAAGCGGTGAACGCCGTGTCAAAGTAGATGTAAAGTCCGAAGACAGTAAGCCAAGTCAAACCCAAATTAACGTGTTGCAAAAATTTGAGTTAAATGGTCAAAAAGTCAGCTTAATTGAAGCCAAGCCGCTGACAGGGCGTACCCACCAAATTCGGGTGCATTTGGCGAGTATCGGGCATCCGTTATTGGGTGATGATAAATATAATCCTAATGTAGCTAAAGGCGATAAAAGCGTGCGCCGCTTGTGCTTGCATGCTTATCAGCTTGCTATTCCGGAATATGAAACGATTACAGCCGAATTGCCAGTCGATATGCAAAATTTGATAGAGAATCAACATGATTAACATGAAAAACAAATCGCTAATCATTTTTGACTGGGATGGCACGCTGATGGATTCGGTTGGCTTAATCGTCGATGCCATGCGCCATGCCGCCCAAGCAAACGGCTTAACCGTCACCGATGACGCGACCAAATCGATTATTGGTATTGCGCTTGTCGATGCGTTTCCGATACTGTTTCCCAATCACAGCGATAAATATGATGAACTTTTAGCCACTTACTCTGAGTATTATGTCAAGCATTGCGACAATGACAAATTGTTTGATGGTATTAAAGAATTGATTCAAGATTTACACGCACAAGGCAAAACCTTAGCGATTGCCACAGGGAAAAAACGAAAAGGGCTGGAGCGAGTATTGCCAAACTCTGGAATTGAACCCTTTTTCACAACTACCAAAACCGCTGACGAAACCGCAGGCAAGCCCAATCCGCTCATGCTGCAAGCAATTTTGAGCGAAACGGGTAAAACGGTGGAAGATGCGGTATTCGTCGGTGATAGTATTCATGATATCCGTATGGCAAATGCAATACAGATGGATAGCATTGCTGTAAGTTACGGCTGTGAAAAAGCCAATGTTTTGACAAAAGAACAGCCAACCAGGCTTGTTGCAACAATCAATGAACTAAAACAACAGCTAATTTAGTTTAGCTTTGTGCAGATAACTAACTTCGAGTAGAATAACGGCAACTAAAAATTTTAAAAAGCTGTTTACAATGACCGAAGAACTACTCATCAACATCAGCCCATCTGAGAGCCGAGTCGCGGTGCTCGAAGATGGGATAATGAACGAAATCTTTATCGAACGCCATAGCAAACTTGGCTCAGTGGGCAATATCTACCTTGGCACAGTGGTGCGCGTACTGCCAGGCATGCAGGCGGCATTTATTGACATTGGGCAATCACGCACCGCGTTTTTGCATGTCAATGATATGCAGACCCTGCGTCCTAAGCTTTCAGCCATTGAACCGTCCAAACCGCAAAACCCCGCGATTGACAACACCTTAGACCCTGACACCACTACGCTGGCGATGACCACAACCACCTATCAGCCACCGCCTAGCGAGTTGATAGAAAACCGCTTGTATGAAGGACAGCGTATCTTGGTGCAAGTGATTAAAGACCAATTAGGCAGTAAAGGGGCACGATTGACGACGGATGTGTCATTGCCTTCGCGTTATTTGGTGTACTTGCCGTATGGTGAACATATCGGCATCTCACAGCGGATTGATGGCGATGAGCGAGAGCGGTTAAAAACACAGCTTGGCGAGCTGATGCACCAAGTCAATCTGCAAGGCGGATTGATTGCCCGTACCGCTGCCGAAAATATCCCGCAATCCAAACTTGAAGAAGATATTTATTATCTACTGCAGCTTTGGCGGATGGTACAAGCCCGCCGTGAGCAAACGCCGACCCATCGTCGTTTTGAGCTGATTTATCAAGATTTGTCGCTACCTTTGCGCGCAATTCGAGATTTGATTGGTGAGCAGACTGAAAGGGTGACGGTCGATAACGCCCGAGTGTTTGACGCTATTCGTCACTTTGCCAAAGAATTTGTCCCACTGATTTATCCACGTATTCAATTGTATGATGGCGAGCAGGCGTTATTTGATGTTCACCGCGTTGAAGATGATTTAAAAGACGCGCTCAATCGCCGTGTTAATCTCAAATCAGGCGGTTATCTTATCATCGATCAAACCGAAGCCATGACCACCATTGATGTCAATACAGGCTCATTTGTCGGAGGGCGTTCTCTTGAAGATACGGTGTATAAAACCAATTTGGAGGCCACCCACGCTATCGCCCGTCAGCTGCGACTGCGTAATTTGGGCGGGATTATCATTCTTGACTTTATCGATATGCAAGAGCAACAACACCGCGATGAAGTGCTAGCAAGCCTGCAAGAACAGCTCAAACGCGATTATGCCAAAACCAACATCAGCGAAGTCTCAGCGCTTGGGCTGATAGAGATGACTCGCAAGCGCACGCGAGAGAGCCTACAACAACAGCTTTGTGAGCCGTGTCCAACCTGTGGCGGTAAAGGCTTTGTTAAAAGTGCCGAAACCGTGTGTCTGGAGATTTTCCGCGAATTGATGCGCTGCGCCAGAACCTATAATGCCCCTAAGAAATTTACCGTGGTAGCAAATAGTGGCGTGATTGATTTGCTTGAAACCATTGAAGCGGATACGGTGGCAGAGATGGAATATTTGCTGGGTCGTCCGATTAACTTGGAGAGTGATAACCGTTTTAATCAAGAACAATATGATATTTTGCTAGATTAGCCTATTGCTTTTACCCAAAAAATCGGTATAATACAGCCCACTTAACTTATTGCAGGGCGACGAAGATGATTCGTCAATTCATAAAAGAATAAGCCCTTTAATACAGTCGCTCCATTGATTGCGACACGAAATTAAAGAATACAGTTTCACCGACTATTAATAATGCTATCTATGTATTGCAAATTAATGGTTTGAGTGGGACTGAAATTTTTTTATTTTCAAAAAGTGCCTGTTAAAAACAGGTAAAAAATGCAAGTTAGGTGTTTACTCAATAACAGCTTAACACCCAACGCAAATTAACCCATATCAAACTTTATATTAGGAGCTTACTGGCATGGCTAACCAGAAAATCCGTATCAGACTTAAATCTTTTGACCATCGTCTGATTGACCAATCAGCTCAAGAGATTGTTGATACCGCAAAACGCACAGGTGCACAAGTTCGTGGTCCAGTACCGCTACCAACTCGCATTGAACGCTTCAACATCTTAACCTCACCACACGTGAACAAAGATGCCCGTGACCAATACGAAATCCGCACATTTAAACGTATGGTAGATATCGTTCAGCCTACTGACAAAACAGTCGATGCACTGATGAAGTTAGATTTGGCGGCGGGTGTTGATGTACAAATCGCATTAGGCTAACCCCTTAGGTTTCATCCTTAGGACTCAGACCTATATTGAATAACAGTAAAAATTAAGAGGTTAACAACATGGCGATCGGTTTAGTCGGAAAAAAATGCGGCATGACTCGTATCTTCACAGAAGCAGGTGTTTCAATTCCTGTAACTGTTGTTGAAGTTACTGCCAACCGTATCTCTCAAATCAAAACACAAGACACAGACGGCTACCAAGCTATCCAAGTAACAACTGGTGAACGTCGTGATTCTCGTATTAATGCAGCTCAAAAAGGTCACTTTGCAAAAGCTGGCGTTGCTGCAGGTCGTGGCACTTGGGAATTTCGCGTCGAAGACAGCGAACTTGAAGGCCGCGAAGCAGGTAGTGAAATCGCTGCTGACTTGTTCCAAGTAGGTCAAATCGTTGACGTAATTGGTACCAGCAAAGGTAAAGGTTTCCAAGGTGGTATCAAACGCCACAACTTCCGTTCACAAGATTGGACACATGGTAACTCAGTATCTCACCGCGTTGTGGGTTCTACAGGTCAAAACCAAACACCGGGTCGTGTATTTAAAGGCAAAAAAATGCCAGGTCAAATGGGTAACAAACGTGTGACCGTACAAGGCTTAGAAGTGATTTCAGTTGATGCTGAAAAAGGTATCCTAGTTATCAAGGGTGCAATTCCTGGTGCCAACGGTGGCGACGTTATCGTACGTCCATCAGTTAAAGCTTAATCAAGGGGATTAACGTGAATCTAAATACAGTAACAGGTTCGGCGGTTGAGCTATCAGACGTAGCATTTGGTCGTGAATTCAACGAAGCACTTGTACACCAAGTAGTTACCGCTTATTTAGCGGGTGGTCGTCAAGGTAGCCGTGCTCAAAAAACGCGTGGTGAAGTATCTGGCGGTGGTAAAAAACCATGGCGTCAAAAAGGTACTGGCCGTGCACGTGCAGGTTCCATCCGTAGCCCAATTTGGGTTGGTGGTGGTCGCGCATTTGCAGCCAAACCACAAGATTGGTCACAAAAAGTGAACCGTAAAATGTACCGTGGTGCCATGCAATGCATTCTTGCTGAATTGATTCGTCAAGACCGTTTGGTATTGGTTGATGACATCAGCATTTCAGCACCAAAAACTAAAGAGCTTATCGCTAAACTTAAAGACTTAAATGCCCCTAAAGCATTGATCGTTACCAACGAAGTTGACGAAAATCTTTACTTAGCTGCTCGCAATATTCCATACGTCAGCGTACTAGGTAGCACTGAAGTTGATCCAGTTAGCCTAATTGCGTTTGACAAAGTCATCATGTCTGTCGCAGCCGCCAAAGAAATTGAGGGAGTGTTAGCATGAATAACGCAAGACTATATCAGGTACTAAAAGCACCTGTATTTTCAGAAAAATCTCAAATCTTGGGCGATACTTTAGGTGTGCAAGTGTTCAAAGTTGACACCAACGCGACAAAAAAAGAGATTAAAAAAGCCGTAGAATTAATGTTTGAAGGTGTTGAAGTAGTTAAAGTTAACACTTTGAATGTTAAAGGTAAGACAAAGCGATTTGGTCGCACGGTAGGTCGTCGTCAAGACTTCAAAAAAGCCTATGTGACCTTAAAAGCTGGTCAAGATGTTCAAGTAGCCGACGTAGCAGAACAACCTGCTGCTGACAACGAATAAGGATTACACAATGCCTATCGTAAAAGCCAAACCGACATCACCAGGTCGCCGATTTGTCGAGAAAGTGGTGCATCCACACCTTCATAAAGGTCGTCCTTATGCAGCATTAGTAGAGTCAAAAGGCAAAACTGGTGGTCGTAACAACAACGGTCGCATCACTACCCGTCATATCGGTGGTGGTCATAAACAGCATTACCGTGTTGTTGACTTCAAACGTAACAAAGACAATATCCCTGCTGTTGTAGAGCGTATTGAGTACGATCCAAACCGTACTGCACACATCGCACTACTTAAATATGCAGACGGTGAGCGTCGTTACATCATCGCACCAAAAAAATTGCAACAAGGCGATACCGTTATTTCTGGTGAAACTGCACCAATTCGCCCAGGTAACTGCTTACCGCTACGTAGCATTCCAGTAGGTACAGTGATTCATAATATCGAACTTAAAATCGGTAAAGGTGCACAGATCGCTCGTTCAGCAGGTGCTGCGGTTCAATTATTGGGTCGTGATGGTATCTATGCAATCGTTCGTTTACGTTCAGGCGAAACTCGTCGTATCCACGTAAATTGTCGTGCGGTTATCGGTGAAGTATCAAACACTGAAAATAACCTTAAATCATTGGGTAAAGCAGGTGCAAACCGCTGGCGTGGCGTTCGTCCTACCGTTCGTGGTACTGCAATGAACCCAGTTGACCATCCACACGGTGGTGGTGAAGGTCGTAACTTCGGTAAACACCCAACCAGCCCATGGGGTCAAAAGGCTAAAGGCCTTAAAACACGTTCTAACAAACGTACTGACCACATGATTATCCGCCGTCGTCGCGTCAATAAGAAATAAGGAATAATTTCATGCCTCGTTCATTGAAAAAAGGTCCATTCATCGATGCGCACTTGTTTGCCAAAGTTGAGAATGCGTTAGAAACTAACTCACGCAAACCAATCAAAACTTGGTCACGTCGCTCAATGATTTTGCCACAAATGGTCGGCTTAACTATTTCTGTTCATAACGGTCGTACACATGTACCTGTTATCGTAAACGAGCAAATGGTTGGTCATAAACTTGGTGAATTCGCCCCAACCCGTACATATCGTGGTCACGGCGTTGACAAGAAATCTAAGAAATAAGGTGCTCATCATGGAAGTAACTGCAAAATTACGCGGTGCCGCCATTTCGGCACAAAAAGTACGCTTAGTTGCTGACGAAGTTCGCGGCAAATCAATCGAGCGTGCATTAGATATCTTAACTTTTAGCAACAAAAAAGCCGCTAAATTGGTTAAAAAATGCTTAGAATCTGCGATTGCTAACGCTGAGCATAACAATGGTTTAGACATCGATACATTGCGTGTTTCTACCATTTATGTGGATGAAGGTATTACGTTAAAACGTGTTTTACCACGTGCCAAAGGTCGTGCTGACCGTATTAGCAAACGTACTTGCCACATCACAGTTAAGGTAGGAGCATAATATGGGACAGAAAGTTCATCCAATCGGCATCCGTCTTGGCGTAATCCGTAAATCAAACGCTAACTGGTATGCAGATCCAAAAAAATACTCTGAATACTTAATCAACGACTTACAAGTTCGTAAATATTTAGAGAAAAAGCTTAAAGCAGCGATGATCAGCGGTATTAGTATCGAACGTCCTACGGGCGCAGCTAAAATCACTATCGCCACGGCACGTCCTGGTATCATCATTGGTAAAAAAGGCGAAGATATCGAAAGCCTACAAAAAGAACTTACCAAATTAATGGGTGTACCAGCACAAGTTAGCATTGAAGAAATCACCCAACCAGACTTAGACGCACGTCTAGTGGCTGACGGTATTGCTTCACAACTTGAACGTCGTGTCATGTTCCGCCGTGCTATGAAACGTGCTGTTCAAAACAGTATGAAAGCTGGCGCACAAGGTATCAAAGTTGAACTATCAGGTCGTCTTGGCGGCGCTGAGATTGCTCGCTCAGAGTGGTATCGTGAAGGTCGTGTACCTTTGCATACATTACGTGCTGACATTGATTATTCAAATGTACGCGCAGAAACCACTTACGGTACTATCGGTGTAAAAGTTTGGATTTTCCGTGGTGAAGTGCTTGACGGCATGAACCGTGTATATAATCCAGTCAAAGAAGAAAAGCAAGCACGTGCACCTCAAAAACGTCGTGCTCGTAATGATCGTAGCGACCGCCCACGTAGTGAGCGCCCGGCTAAAGACAGAGGTTAATCGATATGTTACAACCAAAACGTACCAAGTTTCGTAAAGTACAAAAAGGACGTAATACGGGGTTAGCTCACCGTGGTAGTAGCGTATCTTTTGGTACAATCGGACTTAAATCAGTAGAACGTGGTCGTATGACTGCACGTCAAATCGAAGCTGCTCGTCGTACGATTTCACGTCGTATCAAGCGCGGTGGTAAAATTTGGATTCGTGTATTCCCAGACAAACCAATTACCGAAAAACCACTAGAAGTTCGTATGGGTAAAGGTAAAGGTCCAGTAGAATACTGGGTATGCGAAATCAAACCAGGCAAAATGCTTTATGAAATCGAAGGGGTTTCTGACGAGCTAGCAACTGAAGCGTTCACGCTTGCAGCTGCCAAGTTGCCTTTCAAAACCACCATTGTTAAACGGACGATAATGTAATGAAGATCAGTGAACTTAAAGACAAATCAGTCGAAGAGCTGACCCAATTACTAGACGAAAAGCAATTAGAAACATTTCGTCTTCGTATGGCAAAAGCCACTGGTCAGTTAGGCAACACCCATGAGATTAAAGCAAATCGTCGTACGATTGCTCAAATCAAGACTCTTATCTCTGAAAAACAGAACACCGAAAACCAAGGGGCTTAATCATGAGTGAGCAAAATACCAACCAAGCTAACGCTACTGAACAAAGTACAGTCACTGGTAAAGTTGTCAGTGACAAAATGGATAAAACCATTACTGTACTTGTTGAGCGTCGTATTCGTCATGCCAAATATGGCAAAATGATTCGCCGTTCTACCAAACTACATGCTCATGATGAAAACAATGAGTGTGGCGTTGGTGATACAGTTCGTATCAAATCAACACGTCCACTATCAAAAACCAAATCTTGGGTGTTAGTAGACGTCGTAGAAAAAGCAGTTAATATTTAATTTAACTTAAATAGATAGTTATAATTGCAAAGCAAGTCAGTAACTGCTACAATACGCCACCTTAAAAATGGCTTATTGTGGCAAAGACTTGTTTTGCCAATTTATGGAGTAACGCGATGATTCAGACTGAAACAATGCTGGAAGTTGCAGACAACAGTGGTGCAAAACGAGTTATGTGCATTAAAGTGCTAGGTGGCTCACATCGTCGTTATGCATCAGTAGGCGACATCATTAAAGTGACTGTGAAAGAAGCAATTCCACGCGGTCGTGTCAAGAAAGGTGATGTAATGAACGCGGTAGTCGTACGCACGAAGTTTGGTGTACGTCGTCCTGACGGTTCAGTACTACGTTTTGATGATAATGCAGCTGTGTTGTTGAACAACAATAAAGCACCAATTGCAACACGTATTTTTGGACCAGTAACCCGCGAACTACGTGGCGAACAATTTATGAAAATTGTTTCATTAGCCCCAGAAGTATTGTGAGGAAAACATGGCAAAATTACGTAAAGGCGACCAAGTGATTGTAATTGCTGGCAAAGATAAAGGCAAGCAAGGTACAGTACTAGCAGTAAAAGAAGACCGTGTAAAAGTTGAAGGCATCAACATCGTTAAAAAACACCAAAAGCCAAACCAACAGACTGGCGTTGAAGGTGGTATTATCGAGAAAGAAGCATTTTTACACATTTCAAATGTTGCAATTTATAATGCAGCAACCCAAAAGGCAGATCGTATTTCTTACCAATTGAATGACGAAGGCAAAAAACAACGCGTTTATCGTTCATCTGGTGAAGTAGTGGCGACTGCATAACCATCTAAGGGTATCAGTAATGGCAAGACTTAAAACACAATATAACGAACAGCTTAAGCAAAAAATTCAGCAAGAGCTTGGTTTAGCCAACGTTATGGAAATTCCTAAAATCACCAAAATCACCCTAAACATGGGTGTGGGTGATGCGGCTCAAGACAAAAAAGTTCTTGAAGGCGCCTTAGCGGATATGACGGCAATTGCCGGTCAAAAACCTGTAGTAACCAAAGCTCGCAAATCAGTTGCAGGCTTTAAAATCCGTGAAGAATGGCCAATCGGCTGTAAAGTAACGTTACGTGGCGAACAGATGTATGAGTTTTTAGATCGTTTAATCTCAATCGCTATTCCACGTATCCGTGACTTCCGCGGTTTTACAGATAAAGCATTTGATGGCCGTGGTAACTATTCACTAGGTATCAAAGAGCAAATCGTTTTCCCTGAAGTTGACTTTGACAAAATCGACCGTATTCGTGGTTTAGATATTACCATTACGACTACCGCAAAAACTGATGATCAAGGTCGTGCATTGCTTAAAGCATTCGGCTTCCCATTCAAGGGCTAACAGCAAGGATAAGGCAATATGGCAAAGAAAAGTATGATTAATCGCGAATTTAAACGCGAAGCGACTGTTGCTAAATATGCTGAGAAGCGTGCAAAGCTTAAGGCAATTATCAGCGACATCAACGCAACTGATGAAGAGCGTATGGACGCAATGCTTACATTACAAGCACTGCCACGTGATGCTTCACCAGTACGTTTACGTAATCGTTGTGCATTGACAGGTCGTCCACACGGTTATTTCCGTAAATTTGGTCTTTCACGTAACATGATTCGTGAAAAAGTAATGCAAGGTGATGTACCTGGCGTTCATAAAGCAAGCTGGTAAGGGGAAACAATATGAGTATGCAAGATACCGTTGCTGATATGTTGACTCGTATCCGTAATGCACAAATGGCTCAAAAAGCGTCTGTGACTATGCCAAGCTCAAAACTACGTAAATCAATTGCTGATTTGCTAGTGAAAGAAGGTTATGTTGCGACCGCAGAAACTCAAGAAGTTGGTACAGGTAAAGCTGAATTAACCATTGAATTGAAATATTTTGAAGGTAAACCAGTTATTGAGACGATTAAACGTTATAGCCGTCCAGGTTTACGTCAATACCGTGGTAAAGATGCACTACCAAGCGTCCAAAAAGGTCTAGGTGTAGCAATCATCTCCACCAATAAAGGCATCATGAGCGACCGTGAAGCTCGTGCAGCTGGATTAGGCGGCGAAGTTATTGCGTTCGTAGCTTAATTAACATTAAGAGGGACAGGCATAGTTTGTTGTGCCTGTTCGTTTTTTTATCACTTTTATAGGAATTACCCGTATGTCTCGTGTGGCTAAAGCCCCTGTAGCACTACCAAATGGTACAAGTGTTACTTTGAACGGTCAGCAGGTTGAAGTTAAAGGTAGCAAAGGTACGCTAACTTTACGCCTGCATGATTTGGTCGAGCTAAAACAGGAAGATAATCAAATTATTCTTTCACCAAAATCTGACACCAAAGACGGTTGGATGCACACTGGTACAGTTCGTGCATTATTAAGCAACATGGTTAAAGGTGTTACTGAAGGCTTCGAACGTCGTCTACAATTGATTGGTGTTGGTTATAAAGCCGCTGTTACTGGCAATAAAGTTAACCTAAACTTAGGTTACTCACACCCAATCGAATATGTACTACCTGAAGGTGTTACTGCTGAAACCCCAACTGCGACTGAAATCGTGTTAAAATCTAGCGATAAACAAAAGCTAGGTCAAGCAGCAGCAAACATTCGTGGCTATCGCCCACCTGAGCCTTACAAAGGCAAAGGCGTTCGTTATAGCGATGAGTATGTCGCTCGTAAAGAAGCTAAGAAAAAATAAGGTGAAATGACATGTTTGATAAAAAAGCTGCTCGCCTTCGCAGAGCGAAAAAAACCCGTGCACATATCCGTGGTTTAGGCGTAAATCGTCTATCTGTTAATCGTACTAACACCCACATCTATGCACAAGTTATCTCACCAACAGGTGGTGAAGTTTTAGCCCAAGCTTCAACGTTAGATACTACTTTACGTGCTGGTCAAACTAGCAACATCGAAGCTGCAACTGCCGTTGGTAAATTAATTGCAGAACGCGCTAAAGCTGCCGGTATTACTAAGGTTGCGTTTGATCGTAGCGGTTTTAAATATCATGGTCGTGTTAAAGCATTAGCTGAAGCCGCTCGTGAAAATGGATTGGAGTTCTAATCATGGCAAAAGTTGAACAAACAGACGGTTTAGTAGAGCGCTTAGTCACAGTTGGCCGTGTATCTAAAGTTGTAAAAGGTGGTCGTATCTTCTCTTTCACCGCGCTTACAGTGGTAGGTGATGGCAATGGCCGTGTTGGTTTTGGTCGTGGTAAAGCGCGTGAAGTGCCTGCAGCGATTCAAAAAGCACTAGAAGCTGCCAAACGTAATATGATTACCGTTGATTTAGCGGGTACAACTCTTCAACATCCTATTACTGCTAGCCACGGTGCAAGCCGCGTGTATATGCAACCAGCCTCTGAAGGTACCGGTGTTATCGCGGGTGGTGCAATGCGTGCAGTATTAGAAGTTGCAGGCGTAGAAAACGTATTAGCAAAATGCTATGGTTCAACCAATGCCGCTAACGTTGTACGTGCAACTTTCAACGGGTTAAAAGAAATGTCTTCTCCTGAAAAAGTTGCGGCAAAACGCGGCAAATCAGTTGAAGAAATCTTGGGCTAAGCTAAGGTGATAACATGAAAAAAATGAAAGTTACTCAAGTAAAATCGAGTGCCCATCGCCTAGCAAGCCATAAAGCTTGTTTGAAAGGTTTAGGGTTACGTCGTATTGGACATACTGTCGAAGTTGAAGATACCCCTTCGACCCGTGGTATGGTAAACCGCGTTAACTACTTAGTTAAAGTGGAGGAAGTATAATGGGTCTACGTTTAAATGAATTGAGCCCAGCTGAAGGTTCAAGAAAAAATAAACTTCGCCGTGGTCGTGGTATCGGTTCTGGTATCGGTAAAACCGGTGGTCGTGGTGTCAAAGGTCAAACTTCACGTACAGGTTCTGGTATTCGCTCAGGTTTTGAAGGCGGTCAAATGCCTTTATACCGTCGTTTGCCAAAATTTGGTTTCACTAGTAAACTTGCAATGGTAACGGCAGAAGTGCGTTTATCAGAATTGAACCAAGTTGATGGTGACGTGGTAAGCGTTGAGTCTTTAAAAGCAGCGAATATCATTCGCCACGATATGCAACGTGTTCGTATCATCCTTTCAGGTGACGTAACCAAAGCATATACTTTTAAAGGTGTTAAAGTGACTAAAGGTGCTAAAGCGGCTATTGAAGCAGCTGGTGGTACTGTTGAGGAGTAATCCTACATGACTAAGCATTCAACATCGATGAATCCTCTAGCATTTATTCGTAAGTACGATGAATTATTTAATCGTTTACTATTTTTGTTGGGTGCTTTAGTCGTCTATCGTTTCGGTTCACACGTACCTATTCCTGGTATGGATCCAGAAAGCTTATCGAAATTTTTTCAAACCAATGAAAATACTATTTTAGGTTTGTTTAATATGTTTTCTGGTGGGGCATTAGAGCGGATGTCAGTCATGGCACTCGGGATTATGCCTTATATTTCTGCTTCAATCATTGTCCAAATGATGACGGCGGTTATACCATCGCTGGATGCATTAAAAAAAGAAGGCCAAGCCGGGCAACGCCAAATCAACAAATATACACGCCAATTAACCCTTGCCTTAGCCTTGGTTCAATCAATTGGTATGTGCACAGGGTTGATTAGTCAGAATCTCACATTGACCAGTGGCCTCGGTTTTTATATTCCTGCGGTAACTTCGCTCGTTGCAGGGTCAATGTTTTTGATGTGGTTAGGTGAACAGATTACTGAACGTGGTATTGGTAATGGTATTTCAATGCTAATTTTAGCGGGTATCATAGCGACTTTTCCACAAGTGGTCACGCAGTCAATTAACTCTGTCCAGCAAGGTCAAATGAACATGATTGCCTTGTTGATATTTAGTTTATTGGCGTTAGCGGTGGTGGCGGGGATTGTGTTTATTGAGCGCGCACAGCGCCGCATCCCCGTCAACTATGCCCAAAAGCAATCGCAAGAACGAAAAATATATGCACAGCAACAATCGCATTTGCCATTAAAAATTAATATGGCAGGGGTTATTCCAGCGATTTTTGCCAGTTCATTGTTGTTATTCCCAGCGAGTTTGGGACAGTGGGTGGGTCAATCACCCAATCCCAATATTTTTCAAAGCTTTTTGCAGAATATGGCATTAGTGTTATCACCGGGTCAACCGCTGTATTTAGTAATTTTTGCAGCCTTGATTATTTTCTTTTGTTATTTTTATACCGCGTTGGTATTTAGTCCAAAAGAGGTATCAGAGAATTTGAAACGAAGTGGGGCGTATATCCCAGGTATTCGTCCAGGTTTACAAACTCAACGTTATTTAGATCATGTACTAAATCGCTTAACCTTTATTGGGGCGATTTATATGACAATTATTTGTTTGATGCCGATGATATTGCAATCTGCGTTTGGTATTCCGTTTCATTTAGGCGGTACCTCAGTACTGATTAGTGTGGTCGTAATTATGGACTTTATTGCCCAAGTTAAAGCGCACTTAATGACTCACCAATACCATGATTATTCGCTGATGCAAGCCATGGAAGTCAAGCATTCATAACTACTACTAGGAGCTGAAAATGAAAGTTCAAGCATCTGTAAAAAGAATCTGCGGTAGCTGCAAAATTGTACGCCGCAAAGGCGTTGTTCGCGTTATTTGTAGTGCAGAACCGCGTCATAAACAACGTCAAGGTTAATCTAAATTGTTAGATTGGACTTGAAATCAGGTAGCGGATACTGTATTATCCGCTACTTGTCGTTATTTTGTCACATTTGTAGATAACCAAATGTTTCAAAATGCTACATCAGTAGATGATTAATTTATCTTTTCCTTATAATTGGAGAAATGTCAATGGCTCGTATTGCCGGTGTAAACATTCCGGACAACAAGCACGCTATCATTTCACTCACTTATATTTTTGGTATTGGTCGTACCACTGCTGCTAAAATTTTAGAAGCGGTAAACATTGCACCAACTACTAAAATCAGTGAACTAAATGATACTCAGCTTGATGCTGTCCGTACCCAAGTTGCAGAATATGCAACTGAAGGTGACTTGCGTCGTGAAATCTCGATGAATATTAAACGTTTAGTAGACTTAGGTTGCTATCGTGGCTTGCGTCATCGTCGCGGTTTACCAGTAAATGGTCAACGCACAAAAACAAATGCGCGTACTCGTAAGGGTCCACGTAAAGCAATCAGAAAATAATTAACTTAGGAAGCTAAAAGATGGCAAAAGACACTCGTAGTCGCAAAAAAGTGACTCGCCGCTCGGTAGCTGAGGGCGTAGCGCACATCCATGCGTCTTTTAATAACACCATTGTAACGATTACCGATCGTCAAGGTAATGCTTTGGCTTGGGCCACCGCTGGTGGACAAGGCTTCCGTGGTTCACGTAAATCTACACCATTTGCTGCACAGGTTGCGGCTGAAGTTGCTGGTAAAGCAGCACAAGAATATGGTGTCAAGAATGTTGATGTCTTGGTTAAAGGTCCAGGACCTGGTCGTGAGTCTGCGGTAAGAGCCTTAGGTGCATTGGGTTATAAAATAAACAGCATTAGCGATATAACCCCGATTCCTCATAACGGAACTCGTCCACCGAAAAAACGTCGCGTATAAGGAGACTTTCATGGCCCGTTATCTAGGTCCAAAATTAAAACTTTCTCGTCGTGAAGGTACTGATTTACAATTAAAATCAGGCGTAAAAGCGTACGAAGAAAAAACCAAAAAAGCTGACCGTGCCCCTGGTCAACATGGTAATCCACGTAGCAAAACGTCAGAGTATTCTGCACAGCTTCGTGAAAAACAAAAAGTGAAACGCATTTATGGTGTGTTAGAGCGTCAATTCTCAAACTACTATAAAGAAGCTGCGCGTATGAAAGGCGCAACTGGCGAAAACTTGCTTCAAATGTTAGAACGTCGCCTCGATAATGTTGTTTATCGTATGGGTTTTGGTGCAACTCGCGCAGAAGCTCGCCAATTAGTTAGCCACCGTGCTATTCTAGTAAAAAAAGCGGGTCGTGATGAGTTTGTTCGTGTGAACATTCCTTCAATCCAATTGCAAGATGGTGATGTGATTGCTGTACACGAAAAAGCCAAAGAACAATTACGTATTAAAAACGCAATTGAATTGGCGGGTCAACGCGGTACGCCTGTATGGTTGGAAGTTGATCACAGCAAATTGCAAGGTACTTTTAAACAAGCGCCAGAGCGTGCTGATTTACCAACCGAAATCAACGAAAGCTTAATCGTTGAGTTGTACTCTAAATAATTAATTTTACTATAAAGTCGAGGTGACAAATGATGCTAAATGCTACTGAGTTTCTTACACCGAATGCCATTCATGTGGACACGGTCAATGAAACACACGCCAAAGTCACGCTCGAACCGTTAGAACGAGGTTTTGGGCATACATTAGGTAATGCCCTACGTCGTATTCTATTATCTTCATTGCCTGGCGCAGCTGTAATCGAAGCTGAAATCGAAGGCGTTGATCATGAGTATTCAACCCTTGAAGGGTTGCAAGAAGATGTGTTAGATCTATTATTAAATTTAAAAGGTTTAGCGATTCAATTGCATGATCAAAATGAAGTATTCTTGACCCTTGACAAACAAGGTCCTGGCACTGTACTAGCATCAGATATTGAGTTACCTCACAATGTAGAGATTATCAATCCTGATTTAGTTTTAGGTACATTAAGTGATCGTGGTCATTTAAAAATGCGTTTACGTGTAGCAGTAGGTCGTGGTTATGAGCCTGCCAATGTACGTAAAGATTCTGGTGATAACAAAGTTATTGGTCGTTTAAAATTGGACGCTAGCTATAGCCCAATCTTACGCGTGGCATATCAAGTTGAAAATGCCCGTGTTGAACAGCGCACTGACTTAGACCGTTTGGTTATCGAACTTGAAACCAATGGTACCATCGATCCAGAAGAAGCGATTCGCAAAGCAGCAACGATTTTGCAGCAGCAAATTGCCGTATTTGTTGACCTTGAAGCGGAAGCTACCCCAGAACCTGTTAAGGAAAAAGAAGAAGTTGACCCTGTGCTACTGCGCCCAGTGGATGACTTAGAATTAACGGTTCGCTCAGCAAATTGCTTGAAGGCGGAAAATATCTATTACATTGGCGATTTGGTACAACGCACCGAAACTGAGTTGTTAAAAACCCCAAATCTCGGTAAGAAATCATTAACTGAAATCAAAGACGTCCTTGCTTCTAAAGACTTAGAGCTTGGTATGCGCCTTGAAAATTGGCCACCTGCTGATTTACGTGTTGATGACCGCTTCTCTTACCGTAGCCGTTAAAATTTAAAGGAAGTTTGACCATGCGACATCGTAACAGTGGAGTTAAGTTGGGTCGTACCAGCAGCCATCGTAAGGCCATGTTCCAAAATATGACGAACTCACTATTTGAACATGAACTCATCAAAACTACTCTTCCTAAAGCTAAAGAGCTTCGCCGTGTGGCAGAGCCGCTAATTACTTTGGCAAAAGAAGATTCAGTTGCTAACCGTCGTCTAGCGTTTAACCGCTTACGTAATAAAGCGACTGTAGGTAAATTATTCACGACACTAGGTCCACGCTATAAAGCGCGTCCAGGTGGTTATTTACGTATCATCAAATGTGGTTATCGCGATGGCGATGCTGCGCCGATGGCATACGTTGAATTAGTAGACCGTGACTAATCATACTGATTAAAAAAACCCCATAGGTTCGCGCTTATGGGGTTTTTTGTTTATAGTGATAAATCCTCAATTTACCTTTGGAAAAATGATGCAATTGAGTTTTGATGTGCTAGTGATGTTAACGTTGGTCGCGGGAATTGCAGGATTTTTAGATGCCATGGCAGGGGGTGGCGGCTTATTGACCATTCCTGCCCTGTTAATGGCAAATGTTCCTACGCTTTATACCTTGGGCACCAATAAGCTGCAAGCAACGGCAGGTTCGCTTTCTGCTTCTATTACCATGATACGCAAAGGCAAAATTCACCCCAAGCAAATTTGGCGTTCGCTTATCGCCTGTTTTATGGGGGCGGTGCTAGGCGCGATGGCTGTGCAGCTTTCTCCGCCAGTGCTATTAGCCAAAGGCATTCCTTTTTTAATTGCGCTTATTGGTATTTATTATCTGTTTGCACCCAATATCGGTGAGGTCAAATCTGCACCAAGAATCAGCAAAAATAAATGGCAATATGGGATGTCACCCTTAATTGGTTTTTATGATGGCTATTTGGGCCCTGGTACAGGGATGTTTTTTGCGCTAGGCGGTATCACCATGCGGGGCTTGGATATGATTACCGCGACTGCCAATGCCAAATTACTCAACTTTACCAGCAATGCCGCATCATTGATGTTCTTTGTGTTGGGTGGAAAAGTGCTTTGGTCAGTGGGAGTTGCTATGATGGTGGGGCAGTTTATTGGTGCTTCATTGGGTGCAAGGATGGCCGTTAAAGGGGGCACTAAGTTTATTCGACCGGTGATTGTGGTGATGTGTTTTGCGATGCTAATTAAATATGTGTTTTTTTCTTAATAATTTTTATTTATGATAGCGGTAGCATTATTCATTCTTTGAGTATCGAGAATATGACAACTGAAATGATTTTAAGTATCTTTCTTGGGATTGGCTTGGCGGCAAGTAGCGGGTTTCGTGTGTTTGTACCGCTGTTTGCGCTCAGTTGTGCGGCATATTTTCATATTATTTCGCTCAATGACAGCTGGCAGTGGGTGGCTTCTACTCCTGCGTTAATTATTTTAGGCGTAGCTAGTATTGCAGAGTCGATCAGTTACTTAATCCCGTTGGTTGATCATCTGTTAGATACGGTTGCTGTACCGCTCGCAGGGATTGCAGGGACATTGGTCATGGCTTCGACATTGACCGATATGAGTCCTGCCATGACTTGGGCGCTAGCGATCATTGCTGGCGGTGGCGCCGCGGCTACGATAAAAGGTACAGCTGCCACCACGCGCGTGGCTTCGACTGCGACAACGGGCGGCTTGGCAAATCCCGCTGTTTCAGTGGCAGAGACCGGGACAGCGATAGGGCTGTCGGCTTTGTCGATTTTTTCACCCATTTTTGCGATGATTGCGTTACTCATTGGTTTACTGATGATGATTTGGGTGGTAATAATGGTTAAAAACCGTGTCAAACGCTAAGGCATCTTTCCTGTTTCTTGTAAAGAAAGCGTGCCATCTTGACCCACGATAATATGGTCAATCAAAGTCATATTGACAAGCTGACACGCTTTTGCCAAACTGCGAGTAATTTCCAGATCTGCCTGTGACGCTGTGGCAGAGGTACTTGGGTGATTGTGGGCGATAATAAGCTGACTTGCCCCGTATTTTAACGCACAGCGCAACACTTCGCGCACACACACCGAGCACGATGAAATACCGCCTGTGAACAACACCTCATACTGGATTAAGGTGAGTTGATTGGTCAAAAACAGCACCGCAAACACCTCGCGATTGAGCGGTCGCAGCTGCGTAGTTAGATAGTCTTTGACCAATTGGCTGGCGTTAAGGGTAGGGGCTTGTTTGACTTCGCTGGCAAGGTAGCGTTTGCCCATTTCAAGGCTTGCCAAAATCTGAGCGTATTTTGCCATGCCAATACCATGACACGCCATGACTGCTCCACTAGGCGCAGATAGTAACTGAGCCAGACTGCCAAATTTTTCAATCAAGCCGCGAGCCAGTTCGATAGCGGATTGGTCTTTGGTACCTGTGCGTAAGAATATTGCCAAAATCTCACTATCGGATAGACTTTCAGCGCCTTTTTGTAGTAGCTTTTCTCTGGGGCGCTCGTCTTGGTGCCAGTCTTTGATTGCCATGGGCATTTCCTAATAAATGATGATTAATCATACCTAAAGTGGCGGAAAATTGTTACTATAGGCGAAATTTTTTAGTGCTTTTATCTTATGAAAAATATCCTTCTTGGTATCACAGGCGGTATTGCTGCCTACAAATCCGCCTCGTTTGCCCGACTATTGATTAAAAGTGGCTATGACGTCCGTGTTATTATGACGGCAAGCGCACAAGCCTTTATCACACCGTTAACGCTGCAGGCCTTGACGGGCAACCAAGTGCATATCGACTTGTTGGATGAGAGCGCTGAGCTGGGAATGGGGCATATTGAATTGGCAAAATGGGCGGATTTGCTGATTATCGCGCCTGCTACCGCGAATACGATTGCTAAACTGGCCATGGGAATAGCGGATGATTTACTCACTACCGTCTGCCTTGCCACTATGGCACCGATTTTAGTGGCACCTGCTATGAATCAGCAAATGTGGCAACATCCATCGGTCAAACTTAATTTGCAGACGTTAACCGATTATGATTATGAAATCATCCAGCCAGCCAGCGGTGAACAAGCCTGTGGTGATATCGGTGAGGGAAGATTGCCAGAGCCAGAGCAGTTGCTTGAATACGTGCAATATTTCATCGCAAGACAAATCACCCCGCAAGTATTGGCGGGTAAAAATGTGACAATCACCGCAGGTCCGACGATTGAAGCCATAGACCCTGTGCGCTATCTATCCAATCATTCCACGGGCAAAATGGGTTTTGCGCTGGCAAAAGCGTGCCGTAATGCAGGTGCGAGGGTAACTTTGATCGTTGGGGGTAAAGTACCGCTGCCAACGCCACTACTGGTCAATCGTATCGATGTGTTATCAGCTGAAGAAATGCTAATGACCGCTCGCCAATGCGCCAGTGACGATATATGTGAATGCCATCATGATCACGACCATGACCACCCTCATCATGACCATGAGCATCACCACCATCATGACCATGATGAATTTGGCAATGATATTGAAGTCGAACCCGTCAGTACAGCGACCAATATTTTTATTGCCACGGCTGCGGTCGCTGATTACCGCACGCGTGATGTCGTGCCGCAAAAGATTAAAAAAACGCAAGATCAGATGGCACTGGATTTGGTGAAAAATCCTGATATTTTGGCGACCATTGCCGAAGAATTCCCTGAGGTTTTTGTGGTAGGATTTGCGGCAGAAACCCAAGATATCGAAAAATATGCTCGTGGCAAACTCGAAGCGAAAAATCTCGATATGATTGCTTGTAATGATGTGTCGCGCAGCGATATTGGTTTTGGCAGTGATGACAATGCTATGACGGTGTTTTTTAGGGATAAAGCAGCAGGGGTGACACTAGAAAAAGCCAGTAAAGATAAAATCGCGGAACAATTGGTTGCCTTAATTGGAGAGCATTTGCATTAACCACCCAAAAAAGCTGGGTACAATCACGCAGCTTTTTTGTATTAAATAACTCTTTTGCATCAACTAAAGTGCGTCTTAGGTTGTTTTAGCTTTCAGCCGCTAATTAGTTTGGTGCTAATGATTAGTGGTAGTTGCGATTTTAGCGATGGCTAGTATCTCTCATCGCTTGATGGGGTAACGCTGATGAAAAGTATCAGCGTTTATTCTACTATCCGTTGTAGTTGTAAAGCTCTGTCATATAAGGCATTTTTCTTTGCGCCTGTGATATCGCTGGCGAGCTGTGCGGCTTTTTTCACCGACAAATCTTGCAATAGTCGTTTTAGCAACGCATCGTGTTGATTATCATTATTCTGTAATTCACTTGTCCCAGCGACCACCAGTACCATTTCCCCTTTTTGCTGATTGGCATCGCTTGCAACAAACTGCTTTAATTCACCAAGCGTTGATGGATAAATGGTTTCAAACGTTTTGGTTATCTCACGGCAAAACGTCACTTGTCGATTGTCGCCAAGCACCGTAATCATGTCATCGATACACTCAACAATACGATGGGGCGCTTCATAAAAAATCAGCGTGGCGGTTAAATCCTTGATTTTAGTCAATTCACTTTGGCGTCCTGCGGTTTTGGCAGGCAAAAAGCCATAAAAATAAAACTTGTCTGAGGGTAATCCTGCGACCGATAAGGCGGCTATGGCAGCACTGGCGCCGACAACCGGTGAGACTTTGATAGCGGCTTGGTGACAGGCGCGTACCAGTCGAAAACCAGGGTCGCTAATGAGTGGGGTGCCGGCATCACTGATAAGCGCGATATTTTGCCCTGACTGTAATATCTCAATCAGTTTAGGGGTCTGTACTTCGGCGTTGTGGTCGTGATAAGCCCAAGTTTTGGTGGGGATGTTAAAGTGATTGAGCAGTTTGCCCGAGGTACGGGTGTCCTCACAAGCGATGATAGCCACGCTTTTTAGGCAGTCGATGGCGTGGGCGGTGATATCGGATAAATTACCAATCGGGGTGGCGACGATATAGAGTGTGCCGTTTTGCTGCATGATTTTCTCAAATTTTGCTAAATATTGGTGGTATTATAAGGTGTTTTCTGCGGAAAAAAGGATTTGTCATGAAAACAATTTGCTTTGCTATTTTAGGTGTAAGTTTAATTTCAACGGCAGAGGCTTGTTTACCCTTATCCCCGGCTGATGTGTTGGTCGGAAGAATTGCCAGTATCGAAAAAGGCGGTGAATTGCAACGTGAAAGCCAAGCAAAACAAGGTTTTGGCTTAAAATTCACTGATTATCACTGGGCATTTCGCACATGGCGTCAACGGCGTATTTTGCCATCGGCGCAGCGTTTTGAAGGTGTTTTTGCCATTAGCTCACTAAAACCCAACGATATCGTTGTGGCATTAGCAAGTTATTATGATGGCGGTAAACCGCATAATTACCGCATTGATAGTGTGGCAAAGCTGACTTGTCAAAATAACAAGCTGATTTTACAAAACCCGTTGGTAATACCGGTCAGTTGGAATCGACAACAGCAACGATGTGGGATTGGCCAAAATTACGCAGGGATTTTGGATGGCTTTATCGACAACAACCAAGCCTATTATTTGGCAAAATTACAGCAAAAATACCCAACTTGTGCCACTTTAGAAAAAGCCTTTATAACAGTAAAATAACGCAACAATGAAACTCACCGCCCCAAAACAGCGCCAAGGCGACTATTATGAAACCCTCGCCAAAGGCTACCTTGAAGCGCAAGGTCTAACGTTTTTTGCCAAAAACTGGCACTACAAAAACTTGGGTGAGCTTGATTTGGTGATGCTTGAGCCGACGCAAAAAACCCCTTGCCTCGTCATTGTCGAAGTGCGTCAACGAAAAGCCAGCCAATTTGGCACAAGTTTAGACAGTATCACCCCTGCCAAACAACGTAAAATCATTAAAACTACCGCAGCTTTTTTACAAGCGCATCCACAATTTGATAACTTTGACATTCGCTTTGATGTAATAAGTTATGAAGGCGTCCCAGCTGTAGGGCAGGCTGTTATGCCCATACCTACGTGGATTAAGGACGCTTTTAGCGTGAATTAAGCATTTTGTATAACGTATAAACTTAGCAAAAATTATGCTATGCTACGCAGCAAAATAGTATAATTTTACCCCTCTTTTATTAGGTATTTCCCATGAACGCACAAGATTTAATTACTTTACTACAACCCCATTTTCCGAGTGGCAAAATCGAAGCCGCCAATCAAGGCAACAAATTTGATGTGCGCGTGGTGGATGACAGCTTTGAGGGTAAACGTGCTGTCGCGCGTCAACAAGCCGTATTGGGGTTGGTGTCTGATAAATTTGCGTCAGGTGAAATCCATGCACTCAATATCCAAGCGTTGACCTATGCCCAGTGGCATGAGATGCAAGCCAAACAAGCTGCGCAATAAGCCATTTTTAGGAGAAACACATGGATAAATTTTTAATCACGGGTGGCACTCAAGTTAAAGGGGAAGTGGTCATCTCTGGCGCAAAAAATGCGGCATTGCCCTTGCTTGCGGCAATGATTTTGGCAGAAACCCCCCTCACCCTGCACAATGTACCGACACTCAAAGACGTCAATACCTTAGTCAAATTGATTGCGGGCACGGGTATTACCATTGAAAAGAACGGCGATACGGTGACTTGCGATACCAGTACCATCAATAGCTACTATGCCCCGTATGAGCTGGTCAAAACCATGCGTGCATCGATTTTGGTATTGGGGCCTTTGCTTGCGCGCTTTGGGCAGGCTGAAGTGTCGCTACCCGGTGGCTGCGCAATTGGCTCACGCCCTGTCGACCAACATCTAAAAGCCTTGGAAGCGATGGGAGCGACCATCACTGTTGAAAATGGCTATGTCAAAGCCAAAGCACCCGCTAGCGGTCGGCTAAAAGGTTGTCATTTTACCTTTGATATGGTCACGGTTGGCGGTACCGAAAATACCATCATGGCAGCGGCATTGGCAGAAGGAACCACGCACCTAGAAAACTGTGCGCGTGAACCAGAAGTGGTTGATTTGGCTAATATGCTTGTCAAAATGGGCGCAAAAATTGAAGGCATTGGCACTGCTTATATGACCATTGAAGGCGTTGACAAATTAAATGGCTGTGAGTACTCAGTAGTACCAGACCGTATCGAAACAGGCTCATATCTTGCGCTTGCCATGATGACAGGCGGTGAAGTGACTGCCAAAAAAACCGAAGCAAGCTTAATGCAATCTGTGCTTAAAAAATTTGAAGAAATGGGCGCCCAAGTCACTGTTGGCAGGGACTGGATTAATGTCAAAATGGCAGGTCGTCCAAAAGCCGTTGATATCCGCACATTACCACACCCTGCCTTCCCAACCGATATGCAAGCCCAGCTCATGACAGTATGCTGTATTGCAGAAGGCACCAGTACCATTATTGAAAATATTTTTGAAAATCGCTATATGCATGTCCCTGAGCTGCAACGTATGGGCGCAAATATCAAAGTCGATGGCCATACCGCCGTTGTTCAAGGCGTCGATAAACTCAATGCCGCGCCTGTCATTGCAACCGATTTACGCGCGTCCATGTCACTGGTAATGGCAGCGGTGGCAGCCCAAGGCGAGACCTGTATCGAGCGCATTTACCACATTGACCGTGGTTATGAGTATGTGGAAGACAAACTGCGCGGCTTGGGCGTCACCATTGAGCGGGTAAAAGGCGAATAACAGGTATAAGACAATGACACAAGCAAATGATGCCAATTATAACGGTCTTACCTTAGCGTTATCCAAAGGGCGAATCTTAAAAGATACCTTACCCTTGCTAAAAAAGGCAGGTATCGAACTACTTGAAGACCCAGAAGAATCACGTAAACTGATTTTCCCGACCACCCATGCTAACGTGCGAATCTTGATTTTACGCGCCAGTGACGTGCCAACCTATGTGGAGCATGGGGCGGCGGATTTTGGTGTGGCGGGTAAAGATGTGCTGATGGAGCATGGCTCAAGCAATTTATATGAATTGCTTGACCTACAAATTGCCAAATGCCGTTTAATGACGGCAGGTAAAGTGGGGCTACAATTACCCAGTCGTCGTCTTCGAATTGCTACCAAATATGTCAATGTGACGCGCGCGTTTTTTGCCAGTCGCGGTGAACAAGTGGATGTGATTAAGCTATATGGTTCCATGGAACTTGCGCCCTTGGTAGGCTTGGGTGATTTGATTGTGGATGTGGTCGACACCGGTAATACCTTAAGAGCCAATGGTCTAGAGCCGCGCCAAGAGATTTGCCAAGTCTCTTCGCGTTTGATTGTCAATCAGGTCAGTTATAAACGCAAATTTGCCCTGCTTGAGCCAATCATTGAAAGTTTCAAACAAAGCATCGCTGATAACACCCAGTAACAGTTCAAAAATCACCATGATGCAGCATCTTTTTGTGTATGGAACGCTAGCGCCCAATCGCGACAACCATACTATCATGACACCTATCAACAACGGCAGTTGGCAGCCTGCGACTATTCGTGGGCATTTGATGCTAGATGGCGGTTGGGGCTCGGCGCTCGGATTTCCTGCAGTCATCCCAAATGAACAAGGCGACATGGTAGCGGGCTGGGTGTTTTCGTCGGATGATTTGGTCAATCATTGGGCGCGGCTAGATGAGTTTGAAGGTGAAGCCTATCAGCGCATTGAAGTAACCGCCACGCTTGACAATGGTGCGAAAATCCAAACCTTTGTGTATGCACTCGACAATCTACAGCATTATTAAAGCTGTCTTTGAAGATTAAAACATGGAAGATGAAAACATTGAAAATCAAGACATTGAAGATTAAAACAAGACGTTATTAAGACGTCTTTTTTTAAATGGGCGAATTTTAACTGGGCGAAAACTGAAAGTCGTGATGAGTTGGCTCAGTTTAGCTGATTTTGATGGGTTGATGAAGCTGGGCAGGCTAAAAAGCCGCTTTCATCCATGAAAAAATTTGTTATTCTATGGGTTAGTCATTTTTTATTGTTAGGGGAATACCATGCGATTGTTAAATAGCCAACAAGCCAGTTTTGAGCAGGAATTGACAGAGCTGCTTGCTTTTGAAACGGTAAATGATCCAGCGCTACTGGCTACGGTCGATGATATTATCGCGCAAGTGCGTCAGGGTGGGGATGAGGTGGTGTTAAAACTGACCCAACAATTTGACAACCATCCTGCCAAAACCTTTGCTGAGCTAGAGATTTCACAAGAAAAGCTCAAACAAGCATTTGATGGATTAAACCCTACAATCAAGCAAGCGCTTGAACTGGCGGCACAGCGCGTCACATCTTTTCACGAGCGCCAACGGCAAGAAAGCTGGACGTATCAAGATGCGCTAGGTAATACGCTTGGACAACAAGTTACGCCACTCGATAAAGTGGGTATTTATGTGCCAGGTGGGCTGGCAAGTTATCCATCCAGCGTCTTGATGAATGCGTTACCCGCAAAAGTGGCAGGGGTCGGGCAAATTATCATGGTGGTGCCTGCCCCTCATGGTGAACTAAATCCCTTGGTATTGGCGGCCGCTTATTTGGCGGGTGTGGATAAAGTCTTTACCATTGGGGGCGCGCAAGCGGTGGCAGCGTTGGCTTATGGTACTAACACCATCCCACAAGTCGATAAAATCACAGGACCTGGTAACAAATACGTGGCAGCCGCCAAACGCGCCGTGTTTGGGCAAGTAGGCATTGACATGATTGCAGGCCCCTCGGAAGTACTGGTATATGCCGAAGGCGTAGCAAATGATAAAGCGGATTGGTTAGCCATGGATTTATTGTCGCAAGCTGAGCATGACACCGTCGCACAAGCGATTTTTGTCACCCCATCTGAGCTGTTACTCGAAAAAGTTGCGCAGGAAATCGAAAAAGCCTTAGCAGATTTGCCAAAAGCTGAAATTGCTAAAGCGGCGATTGCCAACCGTGGCGCGCTGATTTTGGTGAAAGATCGAGCAGAAGGCATTGAGGTGATTAACCGCATTGCGCCGGAGCATTTGGAATTATCGGTAGATGACCCAGAAGCGATGGTAAAAGAGATCCGCCATGCGGGCGCTATCTTTATGGGTCGCTATACCCCTGAAGCGATTGGCGATTATTGCGCTGGCCCTAATCACGTGTTGCCAACGTCAGGTACCGCACGCTTTAGTTCACCGCTCGGCGTGTATGATTTTCAAAAGAAATCTTCGATTATTTATTGTAGCGAGCAAGGTAGCCAAACGCTGGCAAAAACCGCTGATATTTTGGCAGTGGAAGAAAATTTGGATGCCCACGCGCGTTCAGCCCGTTACCGTGTGAAATAGGCTACGAGCCTGTGGCAATTCAAAAGCTTATGGCAATTCAGCAGGGCATTTAACTCATTTAACTCATTTAACTCATTTTAATGTGAGGTTAAGGCTGCTTTGTCAATACATCTAGGCGTAGCCGTTCTTCAGGCGTAAACATCGTCTGCTGTAACGCCACAATCTGTTGCTGTGCTTGCGGCACATTACCCAATTTGCTCAGTATTTGGTTAGACTGTGTCTGATAAGTTGCCACACGCTGCGCAAATTGCGCTTCAGATTGGTCAAGCTGCTCAAGCCGTTTGACCGCTTCAGGGGAGACGTATTGACTACGCATGGCATTGATTTGGCTTTGCGTTGCCCCTTGCTGCTGCATTTGCTGCGTTTGCGCTAATAACTTGTCAATATTGCGCTGCTGGGTTAGCTTTGTCTGTAGATTTGGGTCTTTAACACTGGCAATATAGGCAGTTTGCGCCTTATCAATGATGGCTTGGCGCTGGTCATTGCTCAGTTGTGCGTTTTGGTTGGCTTCGACGACCGTCATGTTGTAGTCATTGAGGGCTTGTTCATCCCCAAAAAAAGCTTCACGGGTTTTGGCGTCAAAATAGCGGGCTTGCAGCTGTTGTACTGCGCGTAATTGGTTTTTAATCGCAGATAAATCTAATGCGCTGACATTGGGGTTTTGCTGTGCTTTAGGCTTATCTAGCTGGCTGACAGCGGTCAAATAGGTTAGATAATTTTGAAAAATGTTAACCGCTTGGCTTGCGGCAGGCTCAGGCGTATGTTCACGAATATACGCAATCACCCGTTGTTCAATCTGGCTTAACGGCTCTTCCCCTTGTGCGGACAAAAAATAATCAAACAGTCGGCGCAAACCTGCGGTCACCACCAATTGCTTGTTTTCATCGATAATAATTTCGCCATCGACTTGGGTGCCTTGTAGTGATTTGGGCAGTGATGTGGGCAAGGGGTTAGCGTTCGCGGTGACGGAGGATGCATTGACTAGCGTTACGGTTTGATTGGATGGCAATATACCAGATGGCATCGTACTAGCGGCATCATTTTGCAAAGGATTGGCTGTTTTGACAGCGTCCTTAGGTTTTAACCACAGTATGCAGGCTATCAATAATGCGATGATGCCACTGGCTAATACGATTATTAGCCAGTTTATCGATCGTTGGTTTGTGTTAGGATTGTTTGAAGGCACCATAGGCATAAGCTTACAACGATTGACCTTTTAAGCGATTGACTTGGTTGCGATAGACAGTCAATGGATTGGTGTCTAGCAAACTGACAATGCCAAATACCTGATTGACTGAATCCATATGATTCATTTTGTAGTTATCACGAATCACTGCACCCAGACGACTTGAACAGGGTGAGACAAGACCATCATTGGCTTCGCCATTGAATGATAAACCCGTCAACCCCAACACCGCATCAGACGGATCGACAAGCATGGTCATAGTTTGGGCGCCACTAAGTGAGTAGTAACGTACATTATTGACCACCGTGTTTTTTGGGTATCCACAATAACTGGTCGGCATGGCTGCAGGGAATTTTTGGTTAAATTTGGCTGCGTAATTGGTGGTGAGTGAATTGACGGCTGCCCAGCCATCTTGCTGCTGCAGTTGATTGAGTGGCACACCAGATCCAATATCCATCACACCGCCCACCAATTCAAAAAACTTGATTGCCATTAAAGAGGCGGTATTAAATTCGCCAGCGGGTAACCCATCAGCGGCACTGCCTTCAGTCACCATTTTGACCGTCCAATCCGCCATTTTTGAGCCTTGCTCAGGGCTGGAAATCGCCGTCACGGATGACACTAGCGATGGCGCAACCCCCGCCACATAGCGAATATCAATCCCACCGTGGCTATGACCGATTAAGTTAACCTTTGGGCTGCCGGTGATGGCAATGATGGTTTTGACTTGTTGGAGTAGCTGCTCGCCGCGCACTTCGGTGTCATTGACACTTGATGTCTTGGTCACATACACACTTGCGCCATTTTTGGTGAGATCTTGAGGGATGCCATTAAAATAATCGACCAAACCAAACATTTTGCTCCAGCCACCAAGCCCGTGAGCAAGTACGATAGGGTATTTGGTTTTTGCAAAATCTGAGGTGGCGTTAAGGGTGGTGACTGCGACACAGCCTGTGGCATTGGCACAGTTGTAATAGCTTGAGGCATAAGAAGATGCAGAAAATGCGATGGAAGAAAAAAGCAATCCTTTGGCGGCACGGCGCATAAAGCGATGATTTGACATATACTGATCCTTGTAAAGTCATAATGAAGTTTCGCTGTCCTATGGATTAATTTAACCTAAATCAACAATTTGTGAATCAAATAAAATGACTTATCAGTATATTTTTTGGCAAAGTCAGTTGATGCAGTAGCTATGTAGGGTTTGGGTAAGGTTAAATATCAAGTGATGTATTGGCACAATTGGCGTGCCATCTACAAAAGCAGACACAAATTGTCATTGATTTTTTGCTATGATTTGCTAAGGTAACGGCTGATTTTTCGTTTTTGCTGTTTATTGATTTTTTGCCCCTCATTACAAGAGAATAACTGACCCACTATGTTAGAACTACTATCTGACCCGTCAGCGTGGCTAAGCCTTGCGACGCTTGTCATTCTTGAGATTGTTTTAGGTATTGATAATCTTGTCTTTATTGCCATCCTAGCCAATAAACTCCCGCCGCATCAGCGCGCTAAAGCCCGTAATCTAGGTCTAGGTCTAGCACTACTCATGCGATTGGTGCTCTTATCCATGATTTCATGGCTCATTACCTTAACCGATCCCGTACTCACTTTGGGAAGTTTTGATTTATCGGTTCGCGATATTATTTTATTGGTAGGCGGGGTGTTCTTGCTGTTTAAAGCAACGACAGAGCTGCATGAGCGGCTAGAAGGAAAACCTGAACATACCAACCAAAGTAAAGTGCAAGCTGGGTTTATGGCGGTTGTCGCACAGATTGTGATTTTAGATGCGGTGTTCTCGTTTGACGCGGTGATTACCGCCGTAGGCATGGCAAAACACCTTGAAATCATGATGGCAGCAGTGATCATTGCCATGGTATTGATGGTGGCTGCGTCTAAAGCCTTGACGGAGTTTGTTGGTCGTCACCCGACTGTGGTGATTTTATGCTTAAGTTTCCTATTGATGATTGGCTTTAGCTTGATTGTCGAAGGACTAGGCTTTCATATGCCAAAAGGTTACTTGTACGCGGCGATTGCGTTCTCAATTTTGATTGAAGCGTTTAACCAAGTAGCCAAACGCAATAAAACCAAATATGAAAATCAAATTCCGATTCGTGACCGTACCGCCGATGCGATTTTACGTTTAATGGGTGGTAAAACCGAAGAAGCGGTTACCCCAGAGAATAATTCAGAATATTTTGATTTTGATAGTATGCCATTTGCGCAAGAAGAGCGTTATATGATTAGTGGCGTACTAGCGCTTAATGAGCGCGATGTACATACCATCATGACGCCGCGCAATGATATTTCTTGGGTCAATATCAACGGTAGCCGCGAAGAAATGCGCGCGCAATTACTTGATACGCCGCATAGCTTGTTCCCTGTGTGCCGAGATACCATTGATAAAGTGCTTGGGGTAGTACGCGCCAAAGACTTTTTGGATTTGCTCGATAACAATGTCGCAGATATTGAAACCGCCATTAAACCATTACTTAACAAGCAGCAGCCTGTGTTTGTGTCAGAGAGCATTGACAATCTAAAACTGCTCAATATGCTCAAAAAAGCCAAAGGTAATTTGGCGATGGTGATTGATGAATACGGCCAAGTCGCAGGACTAGTGACACCGCTTGATGTGCTAGAGGCGATTGCAGGTGAGTTCCCTGATGAAGATGAAACCTTAGAAATTATCCCCTATGATGATTATTGGATAGTTGAAGGCACAGCAAGCTTGCACCAACTACGTTTGGAGCTTGACGATCCGGATTTGTTACTCGATGCCGATCAGTTCACCATTGGCGGGTATTTGATTTCGCAGTTGACCGATGTCCCAGAAGTCAACCAAACCATTTATATCGGTGCCTATAAGTTTACTATTTTGGAAACTTCAACATCGCGCATTTTGAAATTAAAAGTTGAACGTGAAGCCCCGATGGTGGCAACGGTTTAAACCAATGCTTGGGTATAAAAAAAGGGGCAATTAACCCCTTTTTTTTATTACTTTTTTAGGGATATAACAATTAAGGAATTTGCTAAGGAATTTGCTTAACCGTCAAGGTGATAGTAGGCAGATTGCTCGTTGACGTGGCAGTAGATTGACTGGATAGAGGCATGGGTGATAGCGCCGTCAAGGTAATATCCATATTGGCAAAACGCTGTGTTTGACGCAAGTCACCGCGCAAATCCCCAATCGATAGATTGAAATTTTGTGGGTGAGCGGTGGTGGTCATAGCCGTGACCGCTACCGTGGCATTGCCTGCCCAAATACACTGTACGCCTGTGGCACAGCGGCTATCATTGAGCACTTTATCAAAAGTCAGATTTAGCTGGTGTTCTTTAACAAAGATGTTTTGACCCAGCGTAAGCGTGACCGTGCCAGTGGCATTGGCGGGCTGGTTGACTGTTGAAGGCGTTGGCTTGGCGGGCAACGTAGGCGCAGTCATACAGGCGGTCAATAGGCTCGTAGTGAGTAAGGCGATACTTGTGGTTTGAATGATTTTTTTCATCGGTGATTTCCTTTTTTTCTTAATGGCTAATTTTATTTCTGGTTTTTAGTTTTGATTTTTAGTGTTATTTTTTAGCGGCAAAAAAACGCTGTAATCCCGCCAATACCAAGTCTTGCCGAATTTCCACGCTGGCTGATAGGTGCGGCTCAAAAGTATGGGCATCACCGCCTGTCATGGTGATTTCAAATTGTGGGTAGCGATGAATGGTTTCATTGATGGCCCCAACAATGGATAACATAATACCATGATGCACCGCGTCTTGGGTATTGGTGCCCGAATCTATACTATCAAAAGTGCCATCAATAATACTAATCTGGCGCGTTCCCGAGAATAGCGACTCGCGCTGCAAATAGATACTGGGAAAAATATAGCCCCCCAAGTGATGACCCTGATCGACCAAATCAATGGTAACGGCAGTGCCGCAGCCAATCACGCATTGTTTTTTGCTAGGCTCGATGATACCGAGCATTTGTAGCCAGCGATCAACGCCAAGTTGGGCAGGGTTATAATCGCTCGACATCAGCGCGTGCTTGGCATGGACTTGGGCAAATTCAAACGGTCTTTGCAATCGCTCTAGGCTTTCTGCGACGTGATTATTGACGGCTTGTCCAAGCACGGATGACACCCCGATAAAGTCAGGATTGAGTCGTTCAAGCCGAAAGGTCAACCCTTTGAGCAATTCGGCAGGCGCTTGCAAATGCTGCTCAGCCGCATGATCCAGCACTTGACCGCTATCGTCCGTAAGCCAATATTTTAAGCGGGTATTACCCAAGTCTAGCCAAAGTTTTGTCATAAATAATAGCCTTTGAATGGGGTGTTTTATTTGTGTTTATTTGCCTGCAACGATGAAACGGTTGAATCCAAAACTTGAATCGTGCCTGTCCAAATCGTTTGTATGCTGCCATCTGCTTGCTCAATCAGTAGACAGCCTTGCGCATCGATACCTGCTGCAATGCCTGTTATTGATTGCTCAGATAAGGCGTTATGAATTTGCAAATGCTTGTTTTTTAATACGTCTCTTTGCGCAAAATCATGGATAAATTGCTGGCTCGCTTCAGCCGCTTGCAGCTGATTAAATTGCCTAATTGCATTAGCTATGGCATCGGTAACAGGCTGATAAAACTCACTGGGATGTAAGCGCTGCGCTGTCAAATCTTGCAGGCTTACCGCTTGGTAGTTTAAGCCTTCTTGGGTTTGCTCGTTCAGCACAGGGGCATGGGCAATATTGACCCCCACACCGACGACGACCCCTAACATTTGACCTGCGACATTGACAGGCTCTATCAAAATACCCGAGAGTTTTTGAAATTGGTCAGGTAGGTTGTCTTGTGGTTGATAAAAACCCACATCGTTCACCCATTTGACACCAATGGTTGGCAAATGCTTTGCCAGTCTTGTTTGATTGATGTGTTCTATGATAGGGATTTGACTGAGCTGATAACCCACGCACAGTGACAAGCGACCATCTAATCGATAAGATAAGCAAAGATTTTGCGGTAATGCATAGGCTTGTGTCGGCACATACAGCGATAAATAAACATTGCCTAGCGGAGATTGCCATGTTCTGCCGTGTTGACCACGTCCGCCTGATTGGGTATCAGCAGTCAACAAATGGGGTCGGCTAAAATGCGGTCGGTTATGGTCGGTGGGCGACTGCTCTTGATAGCTTAGCACCATCCACTCAATTAGCTGGCTGTTGGTTGAGTGGGTGCTAGCTAAGTGGGTATGGCAAAGCGAATCAATTTTCATGGGGATGGGTATATAGGGTCGGGTTCATAAGCTTAGGCACAATGTTACAAACGTCAAAAAGATAAGTTTGCTATACTAACGCTATTTTTAATCAAAGGAAATGCAAAAAATGATGTATCTGTGGTTTTTGCTGGCGGGGGCATTTGCTGGCACTTGTGCTGGGCTGTTTGGCGTCGGTGGCGGATTGATAATCGTACCCGTGCTGATGGCGATTTTTAAAGCGTATGGCTATCCAAGCGACGTCATTACCCATTTGGCGGTAGGGACATCGCTTGCCACGATTGTGGTGACATCGATAAGCTCCATGCAATCGCACAATAAGCGCGGTGGTGTGCGCTGGGATGTATGGCGCAATATGTCGATTGGCTTGGTGGTGGGTAGTTTTGTTGGTGCTTATATCGCAGATTTATTGCATGGCAAGGTCTTGGCGTTTTTGATTGCAGGCATGGCGCTGTTTATGGGGCTAAAAATGCTTCTGGCTAAAAAATCGGAAGTTATCGCGACCACTCACTTGCCATCTGCACCTGTACAAACAGGGGTTGGCGGACTGATTGGCGCAGCATCGGCGATTTTCGGTATTGGCGGTGGCAGTTTTACTGTGCCGTTCTTGAGCCGTTTTGGTTTGACCATGCAACAAGCAGTGGGTACGTCAGCAGCCTGCGGCTTACCGATTGCCATTGCAGGGGCGCTTGGGTTTATGTTCTTTGGTAAAGATGTACAGGGTTTGCCCGCTGAGGCGATTGGCTTTGTGCATGTCACTGCGTTTTTGTGTATTTCAGTGACGAGTTATCTATTTGCCAAGGTGGGAGCAAAATTGGCGCACCAATTGCCTGCCAACACCTTAAAGCGCATGTTTGGTGGTCTGCTGCTGATTGTGGGAGCAAAAATGATGCTGGGCGCGCTTGAGATTAATTTATGGTAACAATAAACAATAGGTTTTGTGTCATGTCATGACAGTGAATTTTACAAGCCATTCTCAATCATATGCCCCATGCGCTGTTTTTTGGTGTTGAGGTAGGCTTCATTGTGGGGGTTGACACCCACCAACAGCGGTACGCGCGCTACCACCTCAATACCAATATCATTGAGGTAGTCAATTTTGTTGGGGTTGTTGGTTATCAGCTTTACCTTATCCACACCGACATGCTCAAGCATCGGCTTGCACATCTCATAGGTGCGAGCATCGGCAGGCAAACCGAGCAGCAAATTGGCATCTAGCGTATCATGTCCTTGGTCTTGCAACGCATAGGCACGGATTTTGTTGGTCAGTCCAATCCCGCGTCCTTCTTGGCGCAAATATAAAATCGCACCGCAGCCGCCATTTTTAGCATAAGCTTGAATCATCTGCATGGTAGCATTGAGCTGAGGACCGCAGTCGCATTTAAGCGAGCTAAAGGCATCCCCTGTCAAACATTCGCTATGAATGCGTACCAATGGGATTTTGGATTTATCAGCCGTGGGCAAGCCTGCCGTCAGCATAACGTGTTCATGTTTGCGATTGCCCAGCGCATCGCGTGCCGTGTCGTCCGTATCTTCAAACACATGAATATCAAATAGCCCATGCGCTGTTGGTAAGGTTGCTTGCGTGATAAATTGATACGACACCCACTACTCCAAAAAAATGACCCACTGACCCAAACAACTGAACCAAGTCGGTAAACCCAAAAATAAAAGTGCCCTTTACATGAAGGCATTGATTAAAATATCAAGAAGGATAGCGTCATTACGCATCTTATCCATAAACCGCAAGCTAGGTTGGCATCCTATATAACACAACTTTTTTGTCAAAATTTATCAAAAATTCAAGGCTCTAAGCTAAACTTTATAGAAGCTATAAGATACAATCTAAAATAGCGAGGTTTGATGTTTAATCAACAAAAAAATGCTATTATGCCACATTCATGCGCCACATTGGCAATTCAAAGCTGGTAATGCCAGCTTAGCCACCTAGATTTTCAAGCGCCCAACGCTTTGGCAGTCTGTCAACTTTGTGCCCGTATTTTGTGCCAATTTTGTGCCAGCAATAAGGTGTCGATAGTCATTGTGCGTTTTAACTATTTATTTTTTTCACCTGTGTCAACAGGGCTCACCGAGTGCCTGTAAGCAATGAAAAGTGTCAGCCAAGATATGTCAAAAACTAAAATAGCTAACCAAAAATACCCATTAAAAACCTTTGATACCATCCCTATGCTAAAACCGCATACGCCGCTGCTTGATGGGGTGGATAGTCCTGATGACCTAAAAAAATTCAGTACCGCGCAATTGCAGCAATTAGCAGATGAACTGCGCGAGTTTTTACTGTATACGACAGGTGTCAGCGGCGGGCATTTTGGTTCTAACCTTGGCGTCGTTGAGCTCACCATTGCGCTGCATTATGTCTTTAATTCACCCAAAGACCAAATTGTCTGGGACGTAGGGCACCAAGCCTATCCCCACAAAATTTTAACGGGTCGCCGTGACAAGCTCACCACCATTCGTAGCCAACATGGGCTGACCGCCTTCCCCGAGCGTCATGAGTCTGAGTATGATACTTTTGGCGTTGGGCATTCATCGACGGCGATTTCTGCAGGGCTAGGTATGTCGCTTGCTATGCGCTATCTGGGTAAAAAAGACAAAGTGGTTAGCATCGTCGGTGATGGTGCTATGACAGGCGGCATGGCGTTTGAAGCGATGAATGACGCGGTGCAGCAAAATGCGGATTTGATTGTGGTGCTCAACGATAATGACATGTCAATCTCACAGGCAACGGGCGGATTTTCTAAACATTTAGCCACACTTTGGCAGCGTGGTTTGGCAGTCGATATCGATAAAAACGGTGATGCAATTTTTACCAAGCGCGTCATCTCCAGTGAAGACCGCCGTATTCGTCATTATTTGCACATGGCAAATGAAGCTTTAGATGACTGGACATCGCGCCTGCCCAATAAAATTGTCGAAAAATTGGCAGAAAAAGGTATTCCAAAACCCTCTCAGTTAGAGACATTGCCTGAGAAAATCGCCAATAAACTCATTGATGAAGTGTTCCCCGAAAACTTATTTAAAGCCATCGGTTTTCAGTATTTTGGACCATTTGATGGGCATGATGTCGCCAAATTGACTCAAGTGTTTGAACGGGTCAAGCAGTTGAAAGGTGCGGTACTTGTCCATGTGCATACGGTCAAAGGTAAAGGTTTTTTACCGGCAGAATGCGACCCGATTACGTATCATGCCATTACCAAACTTAAAAAAATTAACCCAGCGCAAGAAAAATCTGTGCCAGTTGACAGCCAAAAGCCCGTAGCTACTGTAGCTACTCCCGCCAAGAAATACTCGCAAGTGTTTGGTGAGTTTATTTGCGATAAAGCCGCCACTGACAAACAACTGATGGCGATTACCCCTGCGATGGCTGAAGGCTCAGGCATGACCGAATTTGCCAAGCGCTTTTCAAGCCAATTCTTTGATGTGGCGATTGCCGAGCAACACGCAGTGACCCTAGCGGGTGGTATGGCGACCCAAGGCGTCAAACCGATTGTCGCGATTTACTCCACATTTTTACAACGTGGCTATGACCAACTGATTCACGACGTGGCTTTGCAAAATCTCAACGTGATGTTTGCCATTGACCGTGCGGGCTTGGTCGGTGAAGACGGTGCGACCCATGCGGGAGTGTTTGATATCGCCTTTATGCGAACTGTGCCCAATATGGTGATTGCTTGTCCCAAAGATGAGAATGAGTGCTATAACTTACTCAATACCTGTTATGAGCATATTGGACCCTCTGCGGTGCGTTATCCACGCGGTAATGGCATTGGCGCAGAGATTGATAAAAACCAAGCGATGTATCCAATCGGTAAGGCAGCGCTTGAGCAGACTATCGAAGCCACTGGAGTAGATACGAGCAACGCGGCGAAAAAAGTTGCGGTGCTTGCTTTTGGTACCATGGTAAAGACGGCGGTCACGGCGTGTCAAAACTTAGCCGAAACTTACCCAACGACGACGTTTTTTGTTTATAATATGCGGTTTGTTAAACCGTTAGACAGCGAATTACTGGATACTTTATTGGCGCAAAACTGCTCCATTGTTACCCTTGAAGAACACCAAGTCATGGGCGGTGCAGGTAGTGCGGTCAATGAATACCTCGTTGCCCAAGCAGCAAAAACCAGCCAAGCCTTGCCAACGCTAATTAACATCGGTATCTCCGATAAATATATCGCGCATGGCAGCCCTGAGCAGCAATTAGCTGATTGTGGGCTAGATGTCGCGGGTGTGGTCAAACAGATGCAAACGATTTTGTCATAAATTTTAGATTTTTATCCTTCAACAAAAGGTCAAGTATGGAACCGATGGTCGTCATGGCAGCCCGCGCTGCCCAAAAAGTAGGTCAAGAGATTTTAAATGCACACAACAATCGCCACAAGCTAGAGTTCACGATTGAAAGCAAAGGCTTAGATGGTTTGGTGACCCAAATCGACCGTTATAGCGAAGAATTATTGATCGCGATGCTCAAAGAAAGCTACCCAACCCACTCGTTTTTGGGCGAAGAATTTGGGCTACAAGAAGGCAAGGGCAATGATAAAGACTGGTGCTGGGTCATTGATCCATTAGATGGTACCCACAACTTTATTCATGGCTTACCGCATTTTTGTGTCTCAATCGGGGTGCAAAAAAATGGCGTCACCGAACATGGCATCATCTATGACCCAGTGCGTGATGAGATGTTCTCAGCCAGTCGTGGTAAAGGCGCGCGCCTCAACCAGCGCCGTATCAGCGTCAGTGAGCATAAAACCATTGATGGCGGCTTTTTTACCACAGGTCATCCGCTTGAGCGTAACCGCGCAGAAGGTAAAGTATCGTATGCCAAAGAGCATTTTGAAAGCTTACAAAAAATCTGCGAACAAGGCGGTCAAGTGCGCCGTGTGGGTTCAGCCGCGTTAGATTTGGCATATGTCGCAGCGGGACGGTTTGATGGTTATTTTGAAATGTCTATCAAACCTTGGGATATCTGCGCCGGTGAATTGATTGTCACTGAAGCGCGTGGTACTGTGGTTGACCATACAGGCGCACACAATGCCATGCAAACAGGCTCTATCTTTGCGGCAAATATCAAACTGTTAAAACCATTGATGCAAACTGTGGTGCCAGTTTGGGGCAGTGCCGTGAAAGGCTGATGTTACTGTGACACTAAAAACGCGCTAATCCATAGCGCGTTTTTTATTTCATAATCAATTCGTAAAAAAATAGGTTAAGCTAAAGAGAATAAGCTAAAGCGGCTAAATAAAAACGGCAATCAATATGCACTGATTGCCGTCCTCGTTCTATATGCTGTTTTTTAGCATGTTATTTATAGCATCTTATTTATAGCATCTTGTTTATAGTATCTTGCTAAAAATCCCCTAACTGGCGTATATTAGAAGGGCTATCTTTCAAGATATTGTAGTTTATTGGGTACGCCATCCCATTCTTTGGCATCGGGTAGTGGGTCGTGCCTGGCTGAGATGTTTGGCCATTTTTCAGCGAGTTCTGCATTCAGTTCGATGTATATTTCTTGACCTTTTGGCACTTCATCTTCTGAGAAAATCGCATTGGCAGGGCATTCTGGCTCACACAGCGCACAGTCAATACATTCATCAGGATGGATGACCAAAAAATTCGGACCTTCATAGAAACAGTCCACAGGACAGACTTCAACGCAGTCAGTATATTTACAACGAACACAGTTATCAGTAACGACGAAAGTCATGGCGGTGGCTACCTTTTTTTAGTTGCACAAATGTTAAAAGCATAAAAAATACAATCGTATTATTTTAGCGCGTTACGCTTTTTTTAACAATTCCTTTAATGAATAAATAAATTCTAACGCCTGTTTCGGCGTCAGCTCATCAGGGTTTAGGGCGTTTAGTTGTTGAGTAAGTTTATATTCATCAGTTTTCAACGTTTGATAGTCAGAAGTTGCACTCTGCAAATCCAGACCCATTTGCCGCTCGTCTTTTGATGGATAGGGTAAAGGATGGTTGGGCAAATTTTTTTGTTCGCTTTGGTTATCCAAATAATATTGCGCTTGGGCTAACAAGGCTTGCGGCAAACCTGCCATTTTGGCGACATGCAATCCAAAACTTCGATGCGTCGCCCCGGGTGCGATTTTATGCAGTAGTAGTAACTGCCCGTTGATTTCTTGGGTGACAAGGTGCTGATTAAACATTTTGGGGTGGTGCTCAGCCAGTTCAGTAAGCTCAAAATAATGGGTGGCAAATAGGGTCAAACAGCCGATTTTTTCTGCTAAATAATTCACGCACGCATGCGCAATCGCTAGACCATCTTGGGTGCTGGTGCCACGACCGACTTCATCCATGAGTACCAATGAGTTGGCATTGGCTTGGTTCATGATATTGGCGGTTTCGATCATCTCGACCATAAAGGTTGATTTACCACTTGCCAAGTCATCTGCCGAGCCAATGCGGGTAAAAATCCGCTCAATACGACCGAGCGTCACCGACTGGGCAGGGACATACGCGCCACAACAAGCAAGTAGCACGATAAGCGCGGTTTGACGCATGTAGGTCGACTTACCGCCCATATTGGGCCCGGTGATAAGCATTAAGCGTTCAAGTTGGGTGGCTGTTCCCATGACACAGTCATTGGCGACAAATGGGTCAAGCGATGCCGTCTGATGGTGAGCTTGGCGCTGTTGACCTGCTTCAACCACGATATGGCGTCCGCCTTGGATATTGAGGCTTGCGGTATCGTCAGTGGTATTAAACAACGGGCGGCACCAGTTTTTATTATGATGAGAACGATTCTGCAAACGCGTTAGGCTGACCCAGTTGGCAAGTACATCCAAATACCCAATCGCTTTGGCAAGGCGCTGCACATCGCCAAGCTGTGACTTGAGCTGACCCAGCAGATTTTCATAGATACGTTTTTCAAGGGTCAACGCTTGCCCTTGAGCCGATAAATAGGATTCTTCAATGGTTTTGAGCGCTGGCGTGATAAAGCGTTCAGCATTTTTGAGCGTTTGACGACGGGTAAAATATTCAGGCGCGTTCTTGGCTTGTAGGGCACTGAGTTCAAAATAAAATCCGCTCACTTTATTAAAGCCCACTTTGAGCATGGGCAGGTCGTTTTTTTGCCGCTCTTGCGCCGCCAATGCTTCCAAAGTTTGCTCGATATTGCCATGCAGATTTTGCCATTCATCAAGCTGTGGGTCATAGCCCTTTTTTATCATACCGCCATCACGAATGTGGGCGGGCGGCTCATCGACAATCGCTTGCTCTAGCAAGGCATGGATATTGGCAAAGCTGTCAGTTAAGGCTAAGTCAGGTAGCTGTTTGCTAAGCATGGCAAGCAAAGGCGTCTCAGCCGTTAGCGTCGTTATGTTGGTAAAATCAAAATGTTGCTGTAACTGCTTTGACAACGCTAACGCTTGCGCCAAGCTCAGACGCAATTTGAGCAAATCGGTCGGTTTTGCTGAACCCAAGCCAATGCGTCCCCCAATCCGTTCGATATCGCTGATTTCGCTTAAGGTTTGTTTAAGTAATTCAAACGCCTCTATCGGTAATGTCATCAGTTGTTCAACCGCATCAAGCCTGCGGTTAATCAGGGTGACATTGCGTAGCGGTCGGTGCAAATGATGCACTAAAGCACGTTTACCCATCGGCGTTTGGCAATGATCAATCACCGATAACAGCGAAATACCCGATGCTAACACGGGTTTAAAAATTTCCAAATTTTGCTGACTGATAGTATCAAGCTGTAAAAAATCGCCGTTATGCTCGAGCTGCAGGCTGCGAATATGGCGTAAATCAGCTTGCTGTGTCTGTTTGCCGTAATGCAGCACAACCGATGCCGATGAGATGGCAAGCAGTTTTTGCTCAATGCCAAACCCTGCCAGCGTGGAGACGCTTAGATGTTGGGTCAGATGTTCAAGTGCGTTATTGGGCAGAAAATAACTGTGCGGTTGTGACAAAATCGGCGGTAGGGTGGCTGTTGGGTTATTTGCGCTCAGACAATCCTGCAAAAAATGTTGCCACGCCTCAGACAGCTGCTCATCTATCAGCACTTCACTGGGATCAAAGCGGGCGAGCGCGTTAGCAAGCTCACTTTGTAGCGCAGTATGGCTATCGCAGTTAAGCTCAGTGACGCGGATTTGTCCTTGTGCCAAATCCAGCTGCGCCAATCCCACCGACATTTGCTGTTTGGCAAAGCTGATCGCGACGACCGTTGGCGTCTGCCCTTGGGTGATAAGGCTATCATCGGTCAATGTTCCTGCGGTTAAAGTACGGACGACTTTACGTTCCATAATCTTAGCGGCATTGGCTTTTGTTTTGCTGGTTTTTGTTGCCGTGTTTTTTGCTGTGCTTTTGGCTGCAGTGTCTGTTGCTACAGTGTTTTCTTCAAGATTGTGTTTTAGGTTGTCTTCTGAGACGGCTTCTGACTTTTCTTCTTCGACTTGTTCACAGACCACCACGGTTTGCCCAGCATTAATCAGCCGAGCAATATAGCCGTCTGCCGAATGAAACGGCACGCCTGCCATCGGGATGGTATTGCCCTGTTTATCTTTGCCGCGTCGGGTCAAGGTGATGCCCAAAATATCGGCAGCAAGCTTGGCATCATCGAAAAACAGCTCATAGAAATCGCCCATCCGATACAGCACTAAGGCATGGGGATAATCCGCTTTTAGCGTGAGATATTGCTGCATCATGGGGGTGTGATGGTCAAGATTGTGAGGCATGGTCTGGGGCATAATAGTTAAACGTTATGAAATTAAGCATCAGGTGCGTTTGTCGCACCATGTTGAGTGGGTGAGGTTGGTTAAGGCTGGCATGCACGTTACTTGTAGCTTATTTCTGCCAGCCTATTTTTTCGAGCTTGTTTCTTCCAGCTTATTTACCAGCTTATTTAAAAGCTTAAAGCGATGCGATTTTTGAGATCCAATGCTGTTTTTCAGCATCCCCTATAAAAGACGCGTTAAAGCTGTTGATGGCCAATTGTTTGATATCGTCATTTGATAGCGCTAGCGCCTGCTCAATGGCGACAAAGTTGTCATTCATATAGCCACCAAAATACGCTGGGTCATCTGAGTTCACCGTCACGCACACGCCTTGGTGCAGCATGGTTTTGATATTGTGCTCGCCCATGTTTTGCACCACTTTTAGTTTAAGGTTACTTAACGGACACACCGTCAACGGCATTTGATCCGCTATCAAGCGTTGCATGAGTTTATCATCTTCTGCCGAGCGCACACCATGATCGATACGATTGACCTTTAACAAATCCAACGCTTCCCAGACATACGCGGGATCGCCTTCTTCGCCCGCATGCGCAACCGTCAAAAATCCAAGCGCTCGCGCTTTGGCAAATACCCGTTCAAACTTGGCGGGCGGATTGCCCACTTCGCTAGAGTCAAGCCCCACGCCAATGATAGTATCTTTAAATGGCAAGGCCTGCTCAAGGGTAGCAAACGCGCTGTCTTCGCTCAAATGACGCAAAAAACACAAAATCCAATGCGAGGTGATACCCATTTTTGCTTTGGCATCTAAGCTGGCTTGATAAAGCCCTTGAAAACAGGTAGCAAAATCCACACCCCGCTCTGTATGGGTCTGTGGGTCAAAGAAAATCTCCGTATGCACCACATTATCAGCCTGGCATTTTTCAAAATACGCCCACGCTAAGTCATAAAAATCCTGCTGTTTGACCAAAACGTTTGCACCGGCATAGTAGATATCCAAAAACGATTGTAAATTATGAAAATTGTAGGCATTTTTGACGTCTTCAATGGTTTGGTAGGGTATATCGATTTGGTTGCGTTTAGCGATGGCAAACATCAGCTCCGGCTCAAACGTGCCTTCGATATGCACGTGTAATTCGGCTTTGGGTAATTGATGAATCAGTTGTTGTGGCGTCAATGAGGCAGTCATAGCAAACTCGATAGCATAATGGCAAAGATGGCATTAAAATCTTCCAAGAAAATTTCAACAATGAAAATTTCGAAAATAAAGCTCAATTATGGGGATTGATTCATAAAGATAAAGGTAATACAGGCAAGCGGTTCAAACTTACAGGCTGTCATAACCTTGTATCTAAAAAAAGCAAACCCATATATAATAGCAAAATTTATTTTGAACACCTTTATTAACCGTCATCGTATTAAAAGTCATCGCACTTATTGATTTGAGCACTTTAGGAAAACCCTCGTATGTTAGGCAAAATGATAGGCAAGGTTATCGGCACCAAAAACGACCGTGAACTTAAGCGAATGCGTAAGTTGGTCGACAAAATCAACGCCTTAGAACCCAAAATCCAGCCCCTCTCTGACGAAGCATTAAAACAGAAAACTGCGGAATTTAAAACCCAATTTGAGCAGGGTACTAGCCTAGATACCATTTTACCTGAAGCCTTTGCGGTCTGCCGTGAAGCCTCAAGCCGTGTCCTTGGCATGCGTCACTACGATGTACAACTCATCGGGGGTATCACCCTGCACGAAGGTAAAATCGCCGAGATGCGCACGGGTGAAGGTAAAACCTTGATGGCAACGCTTGCGATATATCTCAACGCGATTAGCGGTAAAGGCGTGCATGTGGTCACCGTCAATGACTACTTGGCAAGCCGTGATGCCGAACTAAACCGCCCATTGTTTGACTTTCTGGGCTTGACTGTCGGCGTGATTTACTCACAGCAAGACCCGATGGAAAAATTTGAGGCCTATGCCGCAGATATTACTTATGGTACCAACAACGAATTCGGTTTTGACTACCTGCGTGACAATATGGTATTTCGCCTAGATGAGAAAAAACAGCGCGGACTCAACTATTGTATCATCGATGAGATTGACTCGATTTTGATTGATGAAGCGCGGACGCCGCTGATTATCTCGGGTCAAGCCGAAGACTCATCGGCTATGTACAGGCTGATTGACACCATCATCCCACGCCTCAAACGCTCAGAAACCGAAGAAGGCAACCGCGAAAACTGTGAGCAGGATTTTTGGATTGATGAAAAAAATCGTCAAATCGAAATCAGCGAAAAAGGCTACGAGAAAATCGAAAAATTTTTGGTGGAAAAAGGCGAGCTTGGCGAAAACGAGAGCCTATATAGCCCAACGCGCTTGCCACTACTAGCCCACGTTCAAGCCGCGATTCGTGCGCACCATTTATTTGTTAAAAATATTCACTATATCGTGCATGAAGGCGAAGTCATCATTGTCGATGAAAACACAGGGCGTACCATGCCCGGTCGCCGCTGGTCAGAAGGTTTGCACCAAGCGGTTGAAGCCAAAGAACAGGTCGAAATTCAAGCCGAAAACCAAACACTCGCCACCACGACATTCCAAAATTATTTCCGTCTGTATGACAAACTCTCAGGCATGACAGGTACAGCCGATACCGAAGCTGCGGAGTTTAAACAAACTTACGATTTAGATGTGGTGATTATCCCAACCCACAAACCGATTCAGCGTATCGACCTTGATGACCAAATTTTCCTAAGTAAAATGGGCAAATACCAAGGCATCATCCGCGAAATCAAACGTATTCAAGAAAAAAAGGCGCCAATTTTGGTGGGAACGGCAACCATTGAAGCCAGTGAAGTGCTTTCAGAGTTGTTGACGCAAGAAGGCATTCAACATAACGTCCTTAATGCCAAACAGCACGAGCGTGAAGCCGATATTATCGCGCAAGCAGGTAGGCCTAATGCGGTCACTATTGCCACCAACATGGCAGGTCGCGGTACCGATATTATCTTGGGGGGTAACTGGCAAGCCGAGCTCGCCAAAATCGACAACGTCACCCCTGAAATGAAAGAGCAAGCCCATGCCGAATGGCAAGTGCGAAACCAACAAGTGCTGGAAGCGGGTGGTTTACATATCATCGGTTCTGAGCGTCACGAATCGCGCCGTATTGATAACCAATTGCGCGGTCGTGCGGGTCGTCAAGGTGACCCGGGGGAATCACGCTTTTTCTTGTCGCTTGAAGATGACTTGATGCGGATTTTCGCTGGCGATCGCGTGGTGAATATGATGCGCGCCATGGGGCTAAAAGAAGACGAAGCCATTGAGCACAAAATGGTATCACGCTCGATTGAAAACGCCCAAAGGAAAGTGGAAAACCGCGACTTTGATGCCCGTAAAAGTCTACTCAAGTACGATGACGTTGCTAACGAACAACGTAAGGTTATCTATAAACAGCGCGATGAACTGCTTGCCCAAAGTAATCTACAAGCAGGTATCGAAGCGATGCACTACGATGTGTACAATGCCTTGATTGACCAGTTCGTGCCACCCGGTTCGATTGATGACCAATGGGACATTGATGGGCTTGAAGACGAGCTTGAAAGTGAGTTTCGTATTCATATGCCAATCAATGACTGGCTAGATGCCGATCGTCGTTTGGATGAAGAAGGTTTGCGTCAAAAAATCATTGAGGCTGCGTTACTCAACTACCGCGCTCGCCGTGAGCAAATGGGTGAAGAAAATGCCGCCCAACTTGAGCGTCACTTTATGCTATCTAGCCTAGATAAGCATTGGAAAGAACATTTAAACCAAATGGATCAGCTGCGTAAAGGTATCCATCTGCGAGGGTATGCGCAAAAAAATCCTGAGCAAGAATATAAATCTGAATCTTTCTCATTGTTCCAAAGTATGCTCGGTGCTATCAAGTCTGAAACCGTGCAAGATTTAGCGCGTGTGCATATCCCAACGCCAGAAGAAATCGCTGAGCTTGAGCGCCAGCAACGTGAACAAGCCGAGATGATGCGCCTGCATTTTGAGCACCAAGAAATGAATGGTGTGACCGGTGAGCTGAGTGACGATGAAGACATGATTGCGCGTAACAGCCAGCAACGCACGCGAGCCACGTATTCATTTGGTCTAAGCGGCTCAGCAGCAGCAACCGCGAGTCCAGAGATAGCTGAAAATGGTGACAATCCGTATGCCAACTTAGCGATTAGCCGAAATGCCCCTTGTCCATGTGGTTCGGGGTTAAAATACAAGCAGTGCCATGGTAAAATTTAAGGTGATATCATTATCATCTTTGAATTAGCCGCATCATGGCTTCAGCAATTTTTACTATATAGGCTATCAAGTACGTTGTCGGATTGAGCGATTTATTGATAGTAGAGGAATACCCATGCAAAACACACTAGCAAAAATCACCATGCTGAGTTTAGTATCGGCGCTTACGTTGACAGCTTGTGATAAAAAGACAGACAGCACAGACAACGCCGCCGCAGCGTCAGCGGCAGAATCACAAGCCGTACCAATGTCCGCTGCGCCTGCCGATGAAAAAAATAGCGCCGCTGTGACCGAAGCCAATGCCACCGTAGATGCCGGTCCTGACGCTACCAGCGCCAGTGGCGCGGCGACCACTGTAGATGCGATGCCAGCGAGTAGTATCGAAGCAGAATCAGCAGAAGATGGCGGCGCGGATAATTCAGCCATGGATAAGATTACGGAAAATGATACCGTGATTGATAATGCCCCTGCCTCGCCCAATGCACCCAAAGCCACTGACGATGCAGCGCCTGCCGTCGGTAACCAAAAGGTTGGTCAATAATAACCAGACCCACAAAAAAAGCTGATACTCATCAGCTTTTTTTAACACTTCATCTAAACGCTGCTTAAACTAAATGCTGTTCAAATAATTATCAAAACGCACGATATCATTTGATAGGCTTAGGTTGGGTGATTGGTCTGCAAGAAAAGGCGCTGATTTAGGTCGTTTGACTACCACCATACCCTGTGGGGTTATTTGCGCCAACGCCGCCGACAATAATTGTTGTGCTTGCGCAATCGATGGCGGGGTCGTTACAGTATGCAACACCTGCATATGTTTATTTACCGCCGATTTATAGCTATCAGCGGGAAACATAGGGTCTAGATAGACACGGTCGACTTTTGGCAACTTAGCCAGCAACTCTATCGCATCGCCATGATAAATCGTCAATCGATTCATCAATTTTTGCCAGTTGCGATGCTGCACCATTTTTTGCTGTTCTAGTTGCAGTAGCAAAAACATGAGTGGCTGCTGTTCAAGCAAAGTCACACTGGCGCCCGTACTTGCCAAGATTAAGCTATCATGCCCAAATCCTGCCGTCGCATCAATGACAGTCATGTTAGTTTGTAGCTGCATGGCTTTGAGTAGCAGTTCAGTTTTTTTGCCCGCTTTGACCACACGCTGTTGTAGGCTTTGCCAATTTGGGCTAACTTTCATGCCAGCTGCGATGACAAAAACATCGCCTACCTCATCAATCAGCACACTGTTATCATCGACGGATTTCAGCCATTTTTGAGTTACTTTGCTAGTAATCTTTTGTGGTTGTAAATTGACGGATAAAGGAGTGAGTATGGTTTCAACGTTTGCCAAACGCTGCTCGCTTGGCAAAGTGTCAGCATAATACAGTTGGATTGATTGATGAGGTAGCATAGGGATTTAAATATAGCCCAGCATACCAGCGATGAGTACCAGTATGCCTACCACGATGCGCCACCAAGCAAAAATCGTAAAATCACGGGTACTGACCCAGTTAACCAACCATTTGATGAAAATCATGGCAAAAATAAATGAGACCACCACACCCACTGCCATGATGGTCCAGTCTTCAGCGCTGGTCAAAATATGATGGTTTTTGGTCAGGTCTAGTAGCCCAGCACCCACTAACACAGGAATCCCTAAGAAGAAAGAATACTCCGCAGATGCTTTACGTGATACCCCCAAAAATAGGGAACCGATAATGGTAGACCCTGAGCGAGAAGTACCAGGAATCAAGGCAAGACATTGAATCAAACCAATGATAATCGCCGTTTTAATATCAATATCTTCCGCTTCGGCATATTTGACCGTATGTTTGTGTTGTTGGCGCTCCGCCCAAAAGATAATCAAACCACCGACAATCAATGAGATTGCCACCACGGTTGGGTTAAACAACGCCGCTTTTAACGCTTTATCAAACATCAAACCTATCAGCATAATCGGGATGGTGGAAATAATCAGCGAGATGCCCAGTTGACGCGGGTTTTTACGCTCAGGGTCTTTACCCGTGATAAGTCCCATCAAGGCACGCCATAGCCGCCCCCAGTACAAATAAATTACCGCTGAAATCGCACCCAGCTGAATGACGACGATAAATAAATCAGCTTTGTCTTTGGTCCAAAAATTTAACAGAGAGTCGGCAAGAATTAAATGCCCAGTACTTGAAATCGGTAAAAATTCGGTAATGCCCTCAACCATGCCCATGATGATGGCTTTAAAAATCAAAATAAGATCCATAACGTATCCAACAATGTTAGTGATTAACAGTCAAAGCTAAAAATTTTGCGCTTATCACAAGCTAAAGGGTAGCGAGTCAAACTTAACACAATATGAGTAATCAGCCGACAACTTAAGCCTTTTGTTGTTCGGCGAGCGTTTTCCACGCATTATTTCTTAAATAAACTGGCAACGCCAGCTCAGCAGGGACAGATTGCTGCTGCTGATACAAGGCTAACCCAAGTTTGGCAATGATAACCGCTGAGGGGCGAATATCGGCAAAGATGGCTTGAGCTAACTGCGCATTGACCAAGGTTGCGCCATTTCCTACTAAGGCTAAGTCTTTGTCTATCACACTGTCATAATCAAGCAAATGCTCAGTAGCGCCTGCCACCAGCTGCATGATACCATCACTCATGGCGTATTCACCTGCGTATACTTGGTTCATGCGGGCATCTGTCAGCGCCAATACGTGGGGGCGTTGGTGTAGTTCAAATGCCGATTGGGCGATAGCTTGCAGGCTTGATACCGGCAAACAAGGCAAATCATGGGCAAAGGCGATGGCTTGCGCTACCGCCGTATTAATGCGTATGCCACTAAAAGCTCCGGGTCCTCGGTTAAAAGCAATCGCAGTCAGTTGTGACCAATCAATCGATGATGCCGTCATCAGCGCGTGTATCATCGGCAAAATTTGCTGGGTTTGCAGACGATTTCCCGTAAGGGTCTGTTCAGCGACCACATTACCTGCTAAATCCACGAATGCCACCGAGCATTGGTCAAACACACTTTCAAGTGCCAAAATCATAACAAATTGCCTTTAGCGTTGGCAGCAATCATGCGCTTAAAGCACACAAATTTTGCCTAAAAAATTGCTTGGTATGATACCACTAAAAACAAATTTGAGCATAATTTAGTTAACATGGATTTGGGCAAAAATGCCCTCAATCTCGTCAATAAAATGCTATAATTCTTACTGTTTTTAGGGATTTAAAGTCAATGTATTAAAGTTAATTGGATAGGCAATTTGCCTTGCGGGGTTGATTTGCTCACACAAGACGATTATGACTATGCAGGGCTGATTAATAGTGTTAAAGTTGATTAATTTGTTGTTTTAGTCGATGATGTCCTGTACTGTCACCCCTGTTTTTGAACAATTTGCCACCTCATACGATGCCGCCACGCCGATTCAATCGCAGGTGGCAGAGCACTTGGCGCAGCTCATTGTGCGTTGCCATACCGGCGTAACCGATATGTGTGTGGTGGATGTGGGCTGTGGCACAGGAAAATTGACTGAGGCGGTGATGTCAAAGTTTTTACAAAACGCGGCGTTAGCTTCCGCTCAGTTATATGGCGTCGATACTGCTGCCAGTATGCTTGCAATATGGCAACAGCGAGTCGCGCATCTTTTGCCGATGCCGCAGTCATCTAGCCCAGTCTCATCGCTACCAACTTCCCCAATGACGCTGCACAGCCAAGCGCTTTGCGCCAATATGACAAATATGGCATTGGCAAATCAATCTGCCGATTTGGTGATGAGTAGTTTTGCCCTTCATTGGACGTCGCCAAGCGTTATCGCAGAGCTTGGGCGCATCGTCAAAACCAAAGGTCAGCTGCATTTGGCGATTCCGGTGGCAGGCTCTTTTCATGAGGTCCGTCAGCGCTTTCCCAAGTTGCCTGTGTTTGATTTTTTACCCAGTCACGCTTGGCTAGCGGCGATAGAGACCTTGCAGCAACAGCGCCAAGGCACGCTAATGTATCACACCGAGCAATCGTTTGCTGTTTCTTATGACAATTTAAAAAGTCTGTTAAAAAATCTCAAGCAAATGGGCGGTGCCGTCTCTGGCAAAGACCGCATCGATACGGCGGTATTTAGACGCTATCTGCAAGACCCATCGCCGATTGGGCTGGATTATGAGCTGCTGATGATTGGCTTACAGCTGTAAGGGTAACAAATTTATCGACGATTTGGCTAACATTTAGCGTTACACTATTGGTTAGCCACGCTAGCATCAACCTTCTATTCCTTTTTGATTAGTTTAATTAAACATGCTATGACTACACACACTCTGTCTTTTAAAGATAAGCTACAAGCCTATATTCACTTGACCCGATTTGATAAGCCTGTGGGCATTGAGCTGGTGTTTTGGTCGACTTTATGGGCGGTGTTTTTGGCGGCAAAAGGATTTGAGCAATTCCCCCCTTGGCATGTGGTGGCAATCTTTGCGGTGGGTGCGGTGTTGATGCGAGCGGCAGGCTGTGCCATCAATGACTTTGCTGATAGAAAAGTCGATGGGCATGTGTCGCGAACCAAAGGTAGACCGCTGGCGGATGGGCGCTTGACGGGTAAAGAAGCGGTTTGGACGTTTTTAATTTTATCTTGGGTGAGTGCATCGCTATTGGTATTTTTGCCCGTGCAGGTTTTTATTTGGTCATTTGGCGCGGTGGCGCTGGCGTTTATCTATCCGTTTATGAAACGCTTTACCCATTTGCCGCAACTGTTTTTGGCGGCGGCTTTTGGCTGGGCGATTCCGATGGCGTATGTTGCGGTATCGCAAGTATTAACGGGGCAGACCGAGGTTGATATTTGGTGTTGGCTGCTGTTTGTCGGCTATATGTGCTGGACGGTGGCGTATGATACCCAATATGCGATGGCAGATCGTGAGGATGATTTAAAAATTGGGGTCAAATCCACCGCGATTTTATTTGGTAAACACGATGTGTTGATAATTAGCCTACTTCAAGGGGTATTTTTGCTCGGTTTGGCGGGCGTGTTTTGGCATTATTTTGGCGCGCTTTCAGTATTGGCGCTGCTACCTATCGTTGCCATGTTTTACCGGCAAAATAAACAATGTCTCACCTATGACCGTAAGCTTTGCTTTAACGCATTTTTAGATAACGTGTGGGTAGGGCGCTATGTATTTTTGCTAATCGTGATATTGAGTGTATCCACGCTTCGAGGATAAACTGTGATAAACATAAAAAAACGCCTAAATTTGATTGTAGGCGTTTTTTTTGACTATAGCCATAATTTGACTATAGCCATAACTTGATAGGCAAATTGAGTCCAAGGCGGTTACTTAGTTGGTTATTTTTCAGCGAAACAATCCGCTCAGTAAATAACCCCACCACCATAGGCAGCAATTGGTGCTCCATCGCATGAACGCGCTGCTGTAATTGGCTAGCATTCTCAGCCGCGTTAACGCAGGTTACTGCTTGGGCGATGACTTCCCCTGCATCGAGTTCACTCGTTACCAGATGCACGCTGCAACCATGATAGCGCTCCCCAGATTGTAGCACGCGGGTATGCGTATCTAAGCCTTTATAATTGGGTAGCAGTGATGGGTGCAGATTTATCATGGGCACGTTTAATCCATCCTTACTGGTGACACCATCAATAAACAGCGGCGTTAAAATCCGCATAAATCCTGCCAATACCACCAAATCAGGTTGCCATTCATTTAACACAGCAAGGGCTTTTTGCTCAAAACCGACACGGGTATATTTTTTGCCGTTATCGTCACGCTCAATCACTGCGGTTGCAATATTGGCTTGCTGCTCATTGGCAAGACGGATACGCTCAAGTGCGTAGGCATCGGCTTTATTGCTAATCACGCCCACGATTTGAATATTCAATAGTTGCTGTAGCTGCTTATCAATTAATACTTGCAGGTTACTGCCACTGCCAGAGACGAGGACGGCAATTTTTAACGGGGTAGGGTTTGTCATGTTCAACTTCATAAGGATAGCAAATAGGTTGGAAAAACTAAGGTGCGTAAAAACGCACCTTTTAAATTAACACAAGGGTAAACTAGCTCAAGGGTAAATTAGCTTAATGAAAAAATAGTCCAATAGTAAAATACCCTAATGAGTCGAGTCACTGATAAAATTAGCGATAGGTTACCGCATCACCTGTTCTTTCAACGATTTCACCCAATTTCCATGCGCTTTCGCCTTGCTCATTGAGTAAATCAATGGCTTGGTCTGCTTTATCTGCCGGTACCACGACCACAAAACCCACGCCACAGTTAAAGGTGCGGTACATTTCCATCTGCTCGATATGACCTTTTTGCTGAAGCCATTGGAACACAGGCGGGAATGTCCAAGAATTCACATCAATTTGCGCCGCCAAATGGTCGGGCAATACGCGTGGTAGGTTCTCCGTCAAGCCGCCACCGGTGATATGCGCCATCGCATGCAAGCTTGCGTTGCCCAAGGTTTTTTGCAGTTGTCCAATGGCTTTGACATAGATTTTTGTCGGTGCCATCAACACGTCTTTTAATGCTCTGCCGTCTAATTGTTCGGTGGCAACATCGGCACCGCTGACTTCAATGACTTTACGCACCAGTGAGTAACCATTTGAATGCACGCCGCTAGAGGCGATACCGATTAACACATCACTGTTGGCAACGTTTTTACCCGTGATAACTTCCGACTCTTCGACGACGCCCACACAAAAACCTGCCAAATCATAGTCGTCATCTTGATACATACCCGGCATTTCAGCCGTCTCGCCACCGATGAGCGCGCAATTTGCCAATTTACAGCCGTCACCGATACCACTGATAACCGTTGCTGCGGTATCGACGTCCAGTTTTCCTGTGGCATAATAATCCAAGAAAAATAACGGCTCGGCGCCACAGACTAGCAGGTCATTGACACACATCGCGACCAAATCTTGACCAATGGTGTCGTGCTGCTGAAGTTGTAAAGCCAGTTTAAGTTTGGTACCGACACCATCAGTCCCTGAGACCAATAAAGGAGATTTATAGCCTTGCGGAATACGGCACAAGGCGCCAAATCCACCCAAACCACCGACGACTTCAGAGCGGCTAGTTGCTTTGGCAACTGATTTAATGCGCTGAACTAACGCTTCGCCAGCATCGATATCGACGCCAGCATCTTTATAACTTAACGAAGTGGGTTGTGTAGTCATGGTCTTCCTATCGCCAGAATCATTGGGAAAAGTAATACGCGCATTATACCCAAATTCCCATCAAAAAGAAAAATAATCCATCGCTTTCCTAGCTGGCTAATATTGGGCTGTTTATCGTTGATGACGCCTTCTAACCCCACAAATGTGATAGGGCGTTATAACATAGCTTTAAATATTTGTATGAGTTGTGCAGTTTGCGCTATCTATTTTTGTCAAATTACCTAAAATTAGTCAAAAATACAACGATGGCAGTGACCGTCTTTTATTTGACATTCCCCTTATATTTTTGGCGTATTTGGCTTTTTTGAGGAACCTATGTACAACCCATCCCCTTATCGATTTACGAAAGATGTGTTTTTCAAACGGGTATTTATATCGCTATTTTTGGTTGCAATAGGCTATATCATTTATCAATTGCAATCGGTAATTTTGCCATTTTTGGTAGCATTTATTTTGTCGTATGCGATTAATCCGCTGGTACAAAAATTACAGGACAAGGCGCACATTCGCCGCTGGGTGGCGATTTTGCTGGTATATTTGTCCACTGCGCTGATGATTGGATTGATACTTTGGTGGCTCATTCCACTGGTTTGGGAGCAGTTGCAGTCGGCATGGAAGTATGTACCAACGGCGATTGACTATTATAACAATACGTTTCGAAGTTGGGTGCGTTCTCACACGCCGATACGCTTGCCTGCCATGCAAGTACGTGATATGTCCAAAGGCTTGGTCGATTTTCTCAAAGAAAACTACAATATCACCGATGCGCGTTCATTTTTTACCAATTTAATGCTATCAGGCATGAATGTAATCAACGTGGCGGGCATTGTGGTACTGGTGCCGATTTTGATGTTTTATTTTTTATATAATTGGGATGAGCGCTTGGTAAAGATGCGTCATATGATTCCTAACCGTTATATTCCATCGGTCTATCGTATCGCCAAAGAAAGTGATGAAGCGTTGATGTCATTTATCAAAGGTCAGCTACTGGTAATGGTGCTGCTTGGTATGGTGTATGCGGTGCAACTGCAACTCATTGGACTTAAAGTCGGTCTTATCATCGGTATGATGGCGGGTATCGCAAGTTTTGTGCCGTATCTTGGCTTTACTCTTGGCTTTATTGCGGCGATTATTGCAGGGCTGTTTCAATTTGGCGTGGACTGGGTGCATTTACTGCTTATTATCGGTGCCTTTATGGTAGGGCAGGCGGTTGAAGGTTATGTTTTGCAGCCGTTATTGTTGGGTGATAAAATTGGTTTATCTCCGCTGTGGGTGATGTTTGCGGTACTGGCAGGGGCGGCACTGGCAGGCATTGCAGGTATGCTGATTGCTTTGCCGCTCGCCGCTGTGCTCAATGTGCTATTCCAACATGCGTATGACAGTTACCGTGAAACTGAGTTTTATAAAGGCGATGCCCAATATAGTCTATTTAAAGAAAAAAATCTGATGGATATCAAGCTTGAGCAACAACAAAAACAAATCAAGGAGCAAATGAAAAAAGAAAATACCAGTTGGATGACGCGGATAAAAAATATCTTCTAAAACAGCAAGATGTCATTCAAATGACTACAAGCGCGTAATTTTACCGTATAATAGCTGACTATGTGATAGGCGTTTTCTATCTAATAGGCGGTTATAGATACGCTCAATCAAGAGATACGCTCAATCAAGCATTTATTGTGAGGGGTTGGTCTGCCTTACGTTAAATGCTTTTTTTATTTGCAATTTTTCCAATAAATGACGCGTCGTTGATAGCCGAAGCGTCCTCATAGGTTTATTTATTGGTTTATCATCAGTTAGGTATCTTATGCAATCAAACAATTCTGTAAGCCCGGTAGCAGCCATGTCTGCCGTTGAATTAAATCCCCAGCTATTAGATAGTAACATAGATGGGCTTGATGATAATGATTGGGATGATGAGGCGTCAAACAATGATGCTTTAGACAATGAAGCGTTAAACGAAGCGTTAAACAATGAGGCGCAGCAAACCTTGGGCGATGCCAATGCTGACAGCCAAGGCGATGACATCAAATCCGCACGTTTTCGTAAGCTGCAAAAAAAATTGCGTAAGCTGGTCTCTTGGGCGATTCGTGACTACAACATGATTGAAGACGGTGATGTGGTTATGGTGTGTATTTCAGGCGGTAAAGACAGTTTTACCTTACTGGATATTTTATTGTTCTTAAAGAAAATAGCACCGATTCAGTTTGATGTGATTGCCGTCAATCTTGACCAAAAGCAACCTGATTACCCTGAAGATATTTTGCCCAACTATCTGACCAAGCATGGCATTCCGTATTATATTTTAGAAAAAGACACCTATAGCGTGGTCAAGCAAATCGTACCAGAAGGTAAAACTTACTGTTCTGCGTGTTCACGTCTGCGCCGTGGGTCGTTATATGGATTTGCCAAACAAATCGGTGCAACCAAAGTGGCACTGGGTCATCACCGTGATGATATCATGGCGACATTTTTCTTAAATTTATTTCACGGCGGTAGTCTCAAAGCGATGCCACCAAAACTGCTATCGGATGATGGGCAAAATATCTTGATTCGTCCGCTTGCGTATGTGGAAGAAAAAGACATTATCAAATATGCCAATTACAAGCAGTTTCCGATTATTCCTTGTAACCTGTGTGGCAGCCAAGAAAACCTACAACGGGCGATAATTAATGACATGCTGCGCGCATGGGATCAGCAATACCCGAATCGCTTGGATTCGATATTCGGCGCGATGCAAAATGTCGCACCGTCACAGCTCGCTGACCGTGAGTTGTTTGACTTTGAAAATTTGCAGTTAAAGCGTGATGAGCATATCCGTGTATTTGAAGGGGAAAACATCCAAGCGGGGCAGATTGATGAGCAGCTTCAGCAAAAAGGAGTGCCAACTGCACCTGATGTGCAAACCTTTGACCCCACCAAATCTCAGAAAAACAAAGCGCCTCAAAAAAACAAAGCGCCTCAAAAATCCAACGCCAGCCAAAACGCTGAGAGCCAAAAAATACCGACAATCAATCCTTTGATTTGATAACCAAGCGGGTCAAGCACATGGATATTTTGGTTGCTGTAATGGGTTAAGCTATTGAGGTGATAAACGGTTGATTTAATAAGCTACTGGTTTAATAAAAAAGTTCGGTTAAATACACCCGAACTTCTTTTTTAGTTTTAACCTGTAAATTATTGTCGTTACGCCGCAAGTCGTATCGCTAAACGAGATTGCGCAACAAGATTTCAAAACAAAATTTCACGATAAGTTCGTCGCGTTGTTTTTTATCTTAGTTGCGATTATTTGTTTGAACCTATGGTTGCATCATTGCTAGGGGTAATAGGGCGAGGCGCTACAGGTTGGCTTGATGTAGGCTGATGGGTATCACTATATTTTGGGTGGCGGTTGTTAGGTACACTCCGTGGATAATACGGACGTGAGCCTCTATCTAAACCGCCCCAACCACCAAAACGACTACCGTAAAAGGGTGAGCCCCAAAATGGATCGGTGTTGTACCACAGTTGATTTAGCCTTTGCTCACGTTGGTAGTTGAGATAACCTTCGTCATGCGCTTTTAACAAATCAAGCGTCATCGATTGTGGGCAGACATCATTGTAATCGTAGCCCTCACGCCCCAGCTGATAAGCGCGTAGCGGCGTGCAATAACGTTTTAACCCTGCTTCACGACCTTGTCGCCACTGTTGCTGGTTGGGGGTGGCATTAGCTTTAGCGCATTGCTTGATATGCTTTTGAATATAATCTTGACTGCGACCCAGTAAACCATCTTGATAACCAATGGTTTGCCAATTGCTTTGTTGGCACTGAGTGGGTGTTAATCCGCCGCCCAAGGTAGCACAACCTGTCATCGAGGCAGTAACAGCAAACAGTCCAAGCAGTTTTTTTGAGGTGGTTGCTGGGTGATAGGTCTCTATGAATGAAAGCATCGTCATGGTAGCACCTTTGAGGTTTACGGTCGCTATTAGCCAGTCAAAAACTGGCTAAACCGATTAAACCGTTAATGAATTGATATTTTTTAATTTAGCAGATTATTTATATAAAAGCATTTATCAATGGTTAAAATTTTGTTAGGCTACTTAATACAACCAAATGAATAGCGTCAAATTAACAGGGTCAAAATTTTGAGTTAATGTGGTGATATTGCATTAATTTTTTATCAACAGGGTGAGGGTCATGCAAAAAATTTTAATCGCCAATCAAAAAGGGGGATGTGGTAAAACCTCGATTGCGGTAAGTCTAGCGGCGGCATTGGCAAACCAAGGCAAAACAGTGGCATTGGCAGATGCAGACCCCCAAAAATCAAGCCTACAGTGGCTAAAAATGCGCCCAGGGGACGTACCTGCCATTATCGGTATTGACTGGCGCGATAGCAATGATATAGGTGATATCCCAAAAACCTTGGGTAAAAACGACTGGCTGATTATTGATGCCCCAGGTGCGTTATCAGGCACTAAAGCCGAGCAGCTGATTGCCGAATGTAAGGCGATTTTAATTCCTGTTTTGCCCGCTTTTTTTGATATTGACAGTACCAAACGCTTTTTAAAAAGCCTAGAAGACATCAAACGTATTCGCAAAGGCAAAGTCGATATTTATCTGGTTGCCAATCGCGTGCGTAGTCAATTGATGCAGGACAATGAGCCGACCGAAAAACTGATGGCGTATTTTGCTGATATTGGGCAGCAGCCCCTGGCTTGGCTATCTGAGCGTAGTATTTATCAAGCGTTGGCAGAGCGCGGCTTGACGATTTTTGATAAAAGCCAAAAACCGTATCGAGACATTCAAGCCCAGTGGCAGCCGATTATGGATATGCTAGCTTCCGAGCCGCAGCCGACTGACAAAGTTGACGCCAAAGCCGAAAACAAAGCTGACACCAAAACTGAAGCAAAAACGTCATCTAAAAAATCCAGAAATAGCAGCTGGTACGAGTAATATAATCAATGGGAATATGGATAGCCATCGCCATCGGGGTGTTTATTATCGGTAGTGTCATGGGGTTAAAACCCTCTGCTCGCGAGACCATGCGTGATAATCTGCGCATGGCAGCCAGACGCGTGGGCGTGCAGCCAAAACTGGTCACATGCCCTGATTGGATTATGGGCGATACAGGCGAACGCGGTAAAGGCATGATGGCGCAATACGGCGTGGTGATTGAAGACGCGCAGATGCGCCCCTGTGATTATCAGGTGATTGAGGGCAAATGGCGACCCTTTACCGGGCATTATCCCGCCAATTTTGTGCTCGATAATCGGGAGGTTGATTTACCGGCATCCATCGCAACAACCGTTAAAGGTTTAAGCTGTAAAGCCAATTTTGTGTGTATTTATTGGCAAGAAAATAGCCAACTGGGCATGAAATCAGAACTTGAAACCACCGAAAAAGACCTAATCATGTTAAAAAGTAAATTGCATGATTATGCCAAATTGGTGCAGAATAACTAACTTTTCGTATTTTAACTTACCCTTTTTAATGATTTTGTGAACCCAACATGAGTAAAACACCGACAGCGAGAAAGTCAACCAAAACCACGGATACGGCTAATACAAAAACAGACACCAAAGCCGCCGAAAAAGCCGCCGCGCCCAAATCAACAGCCGCATCAAAAGCATCAAAAACAACGCCTAAAACGTCGGGGCAAGGCAAAGCCTTGGTGATTGTGGAATCCCCTGCCAAAGCCAAAACCATCAATAAGTATCTGGGAAATGATTTTATCGTTCGCTCTAGTGTGGGGCACGTGCGTGATTTACCTGTGTCGGGTTCTGGCGCAGCAAAAACCGACGATAAGTCGGATACCAAACTCACCAAAGAGCAAAAAGCGCAGCAAGCCTTGGTACGTCGTATGGGCATTGACCCCGAGCACGACTGGGTGGCACATTATGAAATTCTACCCAGCAAAGTTAAAGTCATTAAAGAATTAAAATCCCTCGCCAAAGACGCCAAAGAAATTTATCTTGCAACCGACTTGGATAGAGAAGGGGAAGCGATTGCCTGGCATCTCAAAGAAGTTATCGGTGGCAGTGATGACAAATACAGCCGCGTGGTATTTAACGAAATCACCAAAAACGCGATTCAAAATGCCTTTAAAAGCCCCACCAAGCTCAACTATGACCGTGTCAACGCGCAGCAAGCTAGACGATTTTTAGACCGTGTCGTTGGTTTCATGGTATCGCCATTGCTATGGCAAAAAGTAGCGCGCGGACTGTCGGCAGGGCGAGTACAATCTGTCGCCACGCGTCTAGTGGTGGAGCGTGAACGTGAAATTCGTGCTTTTACCCCAGTGGAGTATTGGGAAATCCACAGCAATACCCACAGTCAGCAAGCCAAACAAGAGACCATTCGCTTAGAAGCGGTAAAAAAAGCGGGAAAACCCCTTGAACTAAAAAACGAAGAACAGACCAATGCGGTTGTTGCATTGCTTGAACAGTCAGATTTTATCGTAGCAGATCGGGAAGAAAAACCCACCCAATCAAAACCGTCTGCACCCTTTATCACCTCGACACTGCAACAAGCCGCAAGTACCCGCCTTGGTTTTCCGGTCAAAAAAACCATGATGCTGGCTCAGCGCCTGTATGAAGCTGGTCATATCACTTATATGAGAACCGACAGTACTTTTTTGTCAGCGGATGCACTCACCAGTGTGCGCGGCTTTATTGACAAGCAATACGGCGCAAAATATGTCCCAACATCGCCCAATGTGTATGGCAACAAGCAAAACGCCCAAGAAGCGCACGAAGCGATTCGCCCATCAGACGTTTTGGTGCAATCTGCCTCGCTAAAAGACATGGAGCGCGATGCCCAGCGCCTATATGAGCTGATTTGGCGCCAGTTTGTGGCGTGTCAGATGCCACCTGCGCAGTACCAATCCATGACGTTGATTGTCAATGCCGGTGAGATTGAGCTTAGAGCCAAAGGTCGCGTGATGACCTTTGATGGGTACACCAAAGTACAGCCCCCGGCCAAAAATGAAGACAATCTATTACCTGATGTAAAAATTGGGGAAAAATTGGTGGTCGATAGTATCGAGCCTACCCAACATTTTACCAAGCCACCGGCACGCTATACTGAAGCGAGCTTAGTCAAAGAACTGGAAAAACGTGGGATTGGTCGTCCGTCCACGTATGCCGCTATCATCTCAACCATTCAAGAACGTGGTTATGTCAAGGTAGAAAACAAACGTTTATTCGCCGAAAAAATGGGTGATATTGTCACTGACAGATTGGTTAACAGCTTTCCGCATTTGATGGACTATACTTTTACTGCAGGGCTGGAAGAAAACCTAGATGAAGTCGCTGAAGGTCAGCAAAACTGGAAAAAAGTGCTGGATGATTTTTATGGCGATTTTAAAGGCAAGTTAGAGCGTGCCAAAGACGAAGACGGCATGAAGCCCAATGACCCAACCGATGTCCCAGATATTCATTGTGACTTATGTCAGCGTCCAATGCAGATCCGTACCGGTTCAACAGGGGTGTTTTTGGGTTGTACCGGCTATAATTTACCCCCCAAAGAGCGTTGTAAAGGCACCAAAAACTTGATGCCTGTAGAAGCCTTTCATAGCCAAACCAGTAAAGAGAGCCAACATCTCGGTGAGGACGACGCGGACAACAACGACGAAATCCAAGCGCTCCTTGAGAAAAAACGCTGCCCGAAATGCCATACCGCGATGGATGGGTATATCGTCGATGGCGGGTTAAAACTCCATGTCTGTGGTAACAATCCTGACTGTGATGGCTATCTATTAGAAAAAGGCGTCTTTGAAACCGCAGGCAATGATGATGTGCCTACCATACCCTGTGATAAATGCGATGGGCAAATGGTGCTCAAAACTGGGCGTTTTGGTGCCTATTTTGCCTGTCAGCAGTGTGATAATACCCGTAAAGTGCTCAAAAATGGCGATGCAGCGCCGCCACGCATGACCGCAATCCCTATGCCAGACCTCAAGTCGCAAAAATTTGATGACCATTATATTTTGCGTGAAGGGGCAGCAGGGTTATTCTTGGCAGCGTCAAAATTTCCCAAAGTGCGAGAGACGCGCCCACCAAAACTGTCAGAGTTACGTGCGATAAAAGATCAGTTGGAAGATAAATTCCAGTATTTATTTACCGCGCCAGATACTGACAATGAGGGCAATCCAACGATTTTGCGTTGGAGCCGTAAAAATGCCGAGCAATATATCGGCTCAGAAAAAGACGGCAAAGCGACTAAATTTGCCTTGGTTTATCGTAAAGGCAAATGGGTGGAAGAGTAATGGCAACCAACAAAAAACCCTAGCCTATGCTAGGGTTTTTATGGATAAATAAAATCTTTATTTTAAATCAGTGCTGTCATCTTCAATGACAAAGCTAACAATCATCATCACGTTATAGCTAGTGACATTACCATCGCTAATGCGTACTTTTTGCTCTTTAATCCAAGCACCTTCCACGTTATTAACCGTTTTGTTGACTTGTGCAATGCCTTTTTTGATCGCATCTTCAAAACTTACCGTTGAGCTGCTACTAATTTCAATATTTTTTGCCACTGACATAACGATATCCTTATTTTCTATTGTATTATTTTCCTAATTAATTTTTAATCTAAAACTTATCAAGTTTAACTTAAGTTATCTCAAACCTGATGCTTATAACTTATCAAATATGCAAAAAAATACCAAAGTTAACTTGTAACTTTGGTATTAGTTTTGGCTATCACATCAACTAGAAGCGTAACCAATATTGCGCAATTTTAAATGATGTAAAGTTAGCTATGCAATCCTTTAAATTAAGCAAAAATCATTTCAATATCTTTGTGATCAAAACGGTAAACATGCCCACAGAAACCGCAATCTAACGCGATCTCGCCACCATGATCATTAGCGATTTCTAAGGCAGCGGGTTTGCCCAACTGAAAAATTGCCGAATCACTTTTTTGCTGTGAGCAGGTACAAGCAAAGGTCAACGGCATAGGCTCAGCCGTCACCACGTCTTCTTCATGATACAATCGATATAAAATCTCATCGGCTGGCAAGGTGGTTAATTCTTCAGCTTTTAGCGTTTTGGTTAAGATTTTTAAGCGGGGAAACAAATCATTGTCCACCTTTTCATACTCTTCTTCTGTGGTACGTGGTAGCAGCTGCAGCACGATACCGCCCGCTTGCTCACCATCACAAGCCAAGTTGATTAGGGTGGGAATCTGTACGGATTGCTGCTGATAGTGTGCCAAACAATCCGCTAAGTTGTCTGACACACGTTCAACAATGCCTTGATAACCTTCTGCTTGTGTGCCATACGTGGCATCAGGTTGGATATTAATAAATAACACTCCTTCACCGACTTTACCGAGTTTGGCAAAGGCATCATTCGCCGTTTGCGCAGATTGCCATGCGCCTGTCCACTCTGCAAGACCGCGGATGTGACCTTGGTGGTCGCACTCTGCCATCGCCCAAGTTAAGCTGTCCTGTTCAGGGTTAGTGGCTGCACCTGAATTTTGCAATTGAATGGATAGACGACCTTCGATTTTTAAGGTGCCAATCAGCAAGCTTGCCGCAACCAACATTTCCCCAAGTAGTTTTTGCAGGGCAACGGGGTAATCTTTTTGCTGCAATATCGTCTGCAGGCTGTCGTTGATTCGTACCACGTCACCGCGTACGGGGCTTTTCTCAAAATAAAAACGTTGGCGCATATCAAAATCGTGAAGTGCTTGAGTCGCTGTTGTCATAAATAACCTATCTTAAGTGAGTTTTAATCAATTTATTGAGCTATAAATGGGGATAAAATAGAAAATAGCAAAAAAATGGTAAAAAAATTGTCTATGATAAGAAAAATATTTTTTGTGAATCTATTGTCACAACACAGAAAAGTAAATTACTATAAACACACATTTTAAATCTTTTGAGTATCCTAAACTATTTTTTATCAGTCATTGTGCAAGGTTTTGCCAGATTTTAATGGGTGCAATGAGGGATGGTGAAGAATAGGGAAGGATAAACATAAAGAGATGGGGGAGTCTTTTCACTCGATTTGGCATTGACAGCCACACAGCGAAAAGATTAACTAAGAACGTATCATACGACAAGGATCATAGGATGATTTTAATCTCTAAAAAGCCAATCGCTTTAGCAACCGTTGCTATTATGGCATTAGGTCTTGCAGGTTGTAACAAAGCCAGCGACAACAAAGCGGCAGGGACTGAAGGTAGCCAACCAGCGGCAGCGGCTACTGGTGAAAAAACGCTCGATAAAATTAAAAAATCAGGGGAAATCGTACTGGGTTACCGTGATTCCTCAATTCCATTTTCTTATATCGCAGGTACGCCAAACCAACCTGTGGGTTATGCCCATGACCTCCAATTAAAAATTGTTGATGCAGTCAAAAAACAATTGAATATGCCAGACCTTAAAGTGCGTTACAACCTAGTAACCTCACAAACCCGTATCCCATTGGTACAAAATGGTACTGTCGACTTAGAATGTGGTTCAACCACCAACAATGAAGAGCGCCAAAAACAAGTGGCTTTCTCAAACGGCTTCTTTGAGATTGGTACTCGCTTATTAACCGCTAAAGATTCAGGCATCAAAGATTTTGCGGATTTAAAAGGCAAAACCTTAGTGACTACCGCAGGCACCACCTCTGAGCGTTTTATCAAAAAACTCAACGATGACAAAAAAATGGGCATTAACATCGTTTCTGCCAAAGACCACGGCGAATCTTTCTTGATGTTAGAAAGCGGTCGTGCGGCAGCCTTCATGATGGATGACGTACTGCTCGCGGGTGAAAAAGCCAAAGCCAAAGATCCAAACAAATGGGTCATTGTTGGTACCCCACAATCGTATGAAATTTATGGCTGTATGATGCGTAAAGACGATAGTGAATTCAAAAAAGTAGTCGATGATGCGTTGGTTGCGACTTATTCATCAGGTGAAATCAACGACATCTACAAAAAATGGTTCATGTCACCGATTCCACCAAAAAACATCAACATGAACTTCCAAATGTCTGACAACTTAAAAGCCTTGTTAGCAAATCCACATGACGGCGCCCAACCAAAAGACGTCGCTAATGCAGCCGCATCTGCTACCGTCAATGCCGTAGCAACGGGCGCTAGTAATGTGGCAACCGCTGTGGCATCTGCAAGCAATGCAATTGCAAGTGCAGCAAAACCCTAGTTTAATGAGTTGAGTTTGATGGGATAACAACAAACTAGGTTAGGAAGGTTACTATCCAACATAAAACTGACGTCATCACCTATCAATTGTGGTTACGTCAGTTTTAGTTTTTGGGTAAATCAATTTGCTAGACAGGATTTTGGGGGTGGCAATGAATTATAGTTGGAATTGGGGCGTGTTGCTGCAACCAACAGGTGTAGGCAACGAAGTCTACTGGCAGTGGCTATTGACAGGCTTTAAATGGCTGTTGGTCATTGGTGGGAGTGGCTGGCTGATTGCCTTAATTATCGGTACGATTTTAGGTATTATGCGTACTTTACCAAATAAAACTGCTAGAGCGATTGGTACGGCTTATGTGAGTTTTTTTCGTAACATTCCGCTATTAATACAGTTATTCTTTTGGTTTTATGTGGCACCTACTTGGCTGACACCTGCGTTACAAAAATGGTGGTTTCAGGAGTTAGACCCAAATACCTCGGCGGTGATTTCAGCAAGTATTGGTCTTGGGTTATTTACTGCGGCGCGTATTGTAGAGCAAGTGCGTACGGGCATTGAATCATTGCCAAAAGGGCAGACCAATGCTGCCTATGCGCTTGGGTTCACCTTACCACAGACGTATCGTCATATCGTCTTGCCACAGGCGTTTCGGGTGATTTTACCACCGATGAGTTCTGAGCTTACCAACTGTTTTAAGAATGCCTCGGTCGCTTCATTGGTCGGGGTTACTGAGCTGATTAGCCAAACCAAAACTATCAGTGAATATACCCAAAACAATATCGAAGTATATACCTTTACCACGATTATTTATTTATTGTTTAATTTGGTGTTGATTTATTTTATGACTTGGCTTGAGAAAAAATTACGCATCAAAGGTCAAATCGATGGGGGTGGCGCATGAATATGATGGAATTACAAGCCGCAATGCCAGGGTTGATGGGTGGGTTATGGATCACCTTCAAAGTGTTGTTTTTAGCTATCATTGGCGGTTTGACCCTGGGTACGATTCTAGCCTTGATGCGGTTGTCGGGCATTCGAATTTTAGCCGTGCCTGCCAAGCTGTATGTCAACTTTTTCCGTTCAGTGCCGCTGCTGTTGGTATTGCTTTGGTTTTATTTTGCTGTACCGATGGTGTATAACTTGGTGACGGGCACGTATTTGACGTTGGATACCGCGTTCACTTCGTGCGTGGTGGCATTTATGGTGTTTGAAGCCGCGTATTTTTCTGAGATTGTCCGTGCGGGTATCCAGTCAATTGGCAAAGGACAGGTCAATGCCGCTAAAGCCTTGGGTATGACTTATGGTCAGACCATGCGTTTTATTATTTTGCCACAAGCGTTTCGCAAGATGTTTCCGCTACTTCTACAGCAGTCGATTATTTTGTTCCAAGATACCACCTTGGTGTTTGCGATTGGCTTGGTGGATTTCTTCCGAGCCTCATACGTGCGCGGTGACTTGATGGGGCTACTAACCCCCTATATCTTGCTGGCAGGGGCGTTTTATTTTGTGGTCAGTCTAACCGCATCGACCGCTGTCAACCACCTACGCAAACGCTTTCGCATGGCTTAATCAATATTGAATAAAGGAATAATAACATGTCAGTAGTTACTAAAATTGATGAAACCACCTGGCTCAACGAATTTGGTGGCTTGGTATCAAACAGTGGACACGCCAGTCCTGATATCATGATTAATGTCAACAAAGTCAGTAAATGGTATGGCGACTTTCAAGTATTGACCGACTGTACCGCGCATGTGCACAAAGGCGATGTGACCGTCATCTGTGGTCCATCAGGTAGCGGCAAATCAACTTTAATCAAAACCGTCAATGGGCTTGAAGCCTTTCAACAAGGTGAAATCTTGATTGATGGCATGTCGGTCGGCGCCAAAGCAACCGACTTGCCAAAACTACGTAGCCGTGTAGGGATGGTATTTCAGCATTTTGAACTGTTTCCGCATTTATCCATCTTAGAAAATTTGACCTTGGCACAAATCAAAGTACTGGGTCGTGGTCAGTCTGAAGCGCAGAAAAAAGGCTTGGGTTATCTTGACCGCGTGGGCTTGTCAGCGCATGCCAAAAAATACCCTGCCGAGTTGTCAGGCGGTCAGCAGCAACGGGTAGCAATTGCACGCGCGCTTAGTATGGACCCGATTGCAATGCTGTTTGATGAGCCAACTTCCGCGCTTGACCCTGAGATGATTCAAGAGGTACTTGAGGTGATGATTGAGCTTGCTAATGAGGGCATGACCATGATGTGTGTGACCCACGAAATGGGCTTTGCGCGCCAAGTCGCCAACCGTATTATCTTTATGGATCAAGGTCATATCGTTGAAAACTGTAGCCGTGAAGAATTCTTTGCTGGTGCGCGTAGCGAGCGTGCGAAAGATTTCTTGTCAAAAATCTTAAATCACTAAAGATAAGATAAAGTTTGTTTCATTAAAAAACGGCAGTGACTGCCGTTTTTTATTATAAAAGTTTGCATTAGCCTAATTGCTGATGAGTGATTCAAATTGCTTGAGTTCCTCTTCCATATAGGCGAGTAATCGTTGGCTATGGGGCAATATTTGGCTACAGGTGACGATACAAAACTCGATTTTATCCACGTAAGTACACAAGGTGATATTCATCGCTTGGTCATTGAGCACAATCGAGACAGGATACAGCGCCTGCAGTTTTGCCCCTTGCCAATACAATGACTGATGGGAGCCTGGTACATTTGAGATAATCAAGTTAAAACCGCGATAATCGGGAAACAGACCCGTAAGTACCTGCAATCCTGAACGGCTATAAGCAATCCCACTATAAATAATCGACGAGGCTTGCTTCATCCGTGAAAAGCGTTTTTTACTATTTTTGGTGCTGCCATTAATCGTCTTTAACCGTGCAACAGGGTCGGCAAGGTGGGTGGCAAGATTGGCTAAAATAAAGGTAATTTGATTGCCAACGTGTTGGCTTGCGCTATCGTTGTCATCACGCAGTGATAACGGTACAAAAGCAATCAAGGGTTTTTTGGGTAAGCCATTGATATCGAGCAAATAACGGCGTAACGCGCCCGAACAAATCGCCAAAATCACATCATTGACGGTCACGGCGTAATGTTTGGCGATGGTTTGAAAACGACTGAGATCAAAAGATTGGGCAGAGATACGCCGCGAGCTTGATATCGGTTGGTTTAGGGGGCTGTCTGGCGCTTGGGTGGTGGTAATGTAGTCTTTGTCAAATCGCTCTACCACATTTTTACCTAAGGCTTTGATGGCAGGTGGGATAGCCAGCGCTTGCTCTTTGACGACACGCAGAAGGGATTTATCTTCTGGTATCAACGCATCGAGTTGGTGACGATGGCGGGTCATTAGCGACCAAATTGGCAAGCTAATACGCTCGGTTGGCGATTCTGATAGCGATTTTTTGACCAAACGAATCGCCGCTATCCCATCGACCATCGAATGATGAATCTTAAAATACAACGCAAAACGATTGCCTTCAATCCCCTCGATGATGTGACATTCCCACATCGGTTTGGCGCGATTGAGTAATTTGCTGTGCTCTTGGGACACGTAAGTCAATAGCTCACGGATACGTGCCGGTTTCGGCAGGGCGATATGGCGAAAATGATGGTCGACTTCAAAGTTTTCATCGGTTTTCCACCATGCTAGATGATATAACACTTGGTTAAACGGAAAACTCGGCGGCGTCTTTTGCGTGACCATCTGCTGCACCAAATCACTGACAAAGGCATCGCTTGCGCCATCGGGAATCTCAAACAAGAACAGCCCACCAATGTGCATCGGCTGATTGCGATTTTCAAGTAAGATAAATAACTGGTCAATGGCGGTGAGCAGACGCATGCGATGTCCTTAAGTATGAAATAATAAATTAGCGGAAAAAATAGCCAGTCTGTGGCGAGCTAGCTTGTGCCATATAACGCGCTGGCATACGACCTGCCAAGAAAGCCTCACGTCCAGCTATCACCGCGTGTTTCATGGCAGACGCCATCAACACAGGGTTTTGCGCATGTGCAATCGCGGTGTTCATCAGCACACCATCACAGCCTAATTCCAAGGCAATGGCGGCATCACTGGCGGTACCGACGCCTGCATCCACCAAGACCGGCACTTGGGTCTGCTCAATGATGAGACTTAAGGTATAACGATTTAATAGCCCTAAGCCTGAGCCAATCAAACTGCCCAATGGCATAATCGCCACACAGCCCATGCTCTCTAATTCTTTGGCAACAATCGGGTCATCTGAGGTATACACCATCACATCAAAGCCATCATCAATCAAGGTCTTAGCCGCTTTCACGGTTTCGATGACATTGGGATACAGATTTTTTTCATCGCCCAATACTTCAAGTTTGACTAGGTTGTGCCCATCCAACAATTCACGCGCTAATTGACAGGTACGAACGGCGCTAGCCGCGTCAAAACAGCCAGCGGTGTTGGGTAGAATAGTGTATTTTTCCGGAGAAATCACATCGAGTAGATTGGGTTCATCTTTTTTCTGCCCGATATTTACGCGGCGAATGGCGACAGTGACGATTTGGGCACCACTGGCAGCGATGGCTTCGCCTGTTTGTGCCAAATCTGTATATTTGCCAGTACCGACGAGCAAACGAGAGGTAAACGTGCGCGAACCAATGTGTAGGCGGTCTTTTGGGGCGGTCAGCGTATTTTGGATTGAAAGATTTTGTGTTGAAGGATTTTGAGTTGAAGTGGTTTGGGTCATTGTCATCCCTTTTTAGATTTTGATTGTCATGGTTATCAATCAGTAAAAAACGCTTTAGTATAACAAAATATAGCTTGTCTCAGGGTCTTTTTGTGCGCCTTGGTAGGATTTGTCCTGTTGATAAGCTACAATGGAACGCATCTTTTCTTGGCTTATTTCATTCGATAATCCCTATGCTAAATCCGATTGCCTTGCCCTATAGTTTTGCCAAACGTCATCAACTGCTGTTGCAATACTCGCAAGATTTGACTGACCCGCCGACGTTGTTGATGACGGCGGATACCCCTATGGAAGCCATCAACGAAGCCAACCGTTTTGCCAGTCAAGCAGGGGTACCGCTGCCATTGAATTTTGCCATGGCGCAAAGTGACGATTTTGAAAAGCAGTTAGCCGCTGTCTATGCAGGCAACACAGGGGAATCTCAGCATATTGCCGCTGGGCTTGAAGACCATCCCGATTTGATGAGTCTTGCTGACAGTGTCCCCGAAACGGAAGACTTGATGGACCAAGAAGATGACGCGCCCATCATTCGGCTAATCAACGCGCTACTGTCCGAAGCCATCCGCCTAAACGCCTCAGATATTCACATCGAAACCTTTGAAAAACGGCTATCGGTGCGCTTTCGGGTAGATGGCATACTCAAAGAAATCGTCAGTCCAAAACGGGAGCTGTCACCACTACTGGTGTCGCGTATTAAGGTGATGGCAAAACTCGATATCGCCGAAAAACGGGTGCCGCAAGATGGACGCATCTCATTACGTCTTGCTGGGAGAGAGGTGGATGTGCGGGTGTCGACCTTGCCATCAAATTTTGGTGAACGTGTGGTGATGCGGCTTTTGGATAAACAGGCGGGTCGATTAAATATGACCTATTTGGGTTTGTCAGACAATGATTATAGCGAGCTTAAACGCTTAATCCATCGTCCGCATGGCATTATTCTTGTCACAGGTCCGACAGGTTCGGGCAAAACCACGACGCTGTATGCGGCGTTGACGGATTTGAACGATAACACCCGTAATATTTTGACCGCTGAAGACCCGATTGAGTTTCAGCTAGATGGTATTGGGCAAACCCAAGTCAATAATAAAGTAGACATGACCTTTGCCCATAGCCTGCGAGCCATGCTACGTCAAGACCCTGATGTGGTGATGGTGGGGGAGATTCGCGATTTAGAGACCGCGGAAATTGCGGTGCAAGCGTCACTCACAGGTCACTTGGTACTCTCAACCCTGCATACCAACACCGCGATTGGTGCGGTGACGCGGCTACAAGATATGGGGGTTGAGCCGTTTTTGCTGTCATCGAGCCTCATTGGCGTGGTGGCACAGCGACTAGTGCGCACCTTGTGTCCGCATTGTCATACATGGACGCTTGCCGATGCCTATCAAACGCAGATTTTTACTGAAATAGGCGAAATCGGGGAGATTAAACTGCCAAAACCTGTGGGCTGCGAAAAGTGCAATCAATCGGGATTTCGGGGACGTACTGCGATTTATGAAGTGGTGCCTGTGGATGACAAACTGCGACAATTGATTCATAGCCAAACAGCGGAGTTTGAGCTTGAAAGCTATGCCCGTAGCAAAACACCATCCATTCGCGCCGATGGACTCAAAAAAGTGTTGGCAGGCAAAACTACATTGGAAGAAGTATTACGTGTCACTAAAGAAAAAGAGATGTGATATATTTTTCTAGTGTTAATGAAAAAATGAATATAGGTCGCTAAATTGATACAAATAACTTTTGACCAAAATAAAGCTGAGAGTAATAAAATCAAACATGGTGTAAGTTTTGATGAAGCAAAAATTGCATTACTTGACCCGAATGCGCTAGTACGTGAAGATTTTGACCAAGATGAACCAAGATTTGTATTATTAGGAATGGCAAATCGCTTATTAGTTGTTGTCTATTGCTATGTGGATAATGATGATATGATTCGGTTAATATCTGCACGAAAAGCAACCAAAAACGAGGAAAAACAATATGCAAACTGAATACGATTTCTCAAATGCTCAAAGAGCGACACAAATTTCTCATCTTAATCGGTTGCGAGAACAACAGCATTTGCTGGATAAAGATGTGAGTGATTGGCTTATAACCCAAGATGATGATACTAAAAAACATATCAGTGAAATGATTCGCCAAGTAATGGCGATGAAAATTCACACACAATCTACTGTTTAAATTATGTGTTTTAGTCACTGATGCAATGAATAACTTGCATTTTTTCAATTGACAAACGGATAAAGTTTTCGATTTTCTGACAGTGAGTGATAGATTGCTTATGGTTATTTTTCGCAAAATAGTCTGCCAAATTATTTAATTCAACGACCAGTGATTTAGCAACATTCGGATAAATCACTGGGTCATTATAGAAGTTATCTAGTAGCCAAGTAAGCGTTGAAAAGTTAGTGTTACCTTCGGCTAAACGTAAAATACGTTCGTCCTCATGCGAAATTTGACAATTAATTTTCTCATTGTCACAATCAAACCACATGTCAAATGCCATTATCTTAACCTAAAACCTCCACCAACTCACCTTCCACCAAATGCGGACTCATGGCTCGCGTGACTTTTACCATCACCAGTTTACCAATCAACGTGTCATCGCCTTTGAACAATACCGTTCGCGTATTATCTGCCGTTCCCATCAAAAATTCAGGATTGCGGTCGCCATGTTGCTCCACCAGCACACGCACGGTTTGACCCACCATGCCTTGGGTTTTTGCCCAAGTCGAATCGACAATCACCTTTTGAAACTCAGCCAAACGGGCTTTTTTGGTTGCTATATCGATATTGTCGGGCAAGTCTGACGCAGGCGTACCAGGGCGCTTGGAATAAATAAAGCTATACGAATGGTCAAAATCCAAATCTTTGGCAAGATTGAGCGTATCTTGGAAATCTTGGTCGGTTTCATTGGGAAACCCGATAATAAAATCGCTTGATAAATACATATCAGGGCGCACCGCGCGTAGCTTGCGGATTTGCTCAATGTAAATATCAATAGTGTGGTTACGCTTCATGGCGGCTAGGATAGCGTTGGAGCCACTTTGCACAGGTAGGTGCAGGTGGGATACCAGTTTTGGTATTTTGGCATACGCTTCAATGATATCATCGCTAAATTCCAGTGGATGGCTGGTGGTATAGCGAATGCGTTCAATGCCGTCAACGTGCGCCACATAATGCAATAATTCACTAAAACGGCAAATCGTGCCATCGTGTTTTTCGCCGCGGTAGCCATTGACGTTTTGCCCCAATAGCGTTACTTCACGTACCCCTTGGCTGGCAAGGCTGTCAATCTCAGCCAGTACGTCATCGAGTGGGCGCGAGATTTCTTCGCCTCGAGTGTAAGGCACCACGCAAAATGAGCAGTATTTTGAGCAGCCTTCCATGATGGATACAAACGCCTTAAACCCTTCTACTTTGGGCTCGGGTAAAAAATCAAATTTTTCAATACTTGGGAAAGACACATCGACGACGCCGATACGGTTTTTGGGTTTGACATCCAGCTGTTTGGTGGATTGGTCATACAGTTCTGGCAGGCGATGCAAGGTTTGCGGTCCAAACACCATATCGACATGCGGAGCACGGCTTTGGATTTTATCGCCTTCTTGTGACGCCACGCAGCCACCCACACCGATGACCAAATTCGGGTTTTTCTCTTTAAGCTTTTTCCAGCGTCCGAGTTCAGAAAATACTTTTTCTTGCGCTTTTTCACGAATCGAGCAGGTATTCATGAGCAGCACATCGGCTTCTTCAGGATTGTCCGTCAGCACCATGCCATGGGAGTCGCCTAGCACATCTGCCATTTTTTCAGAGTCGTACACATTCATCTGACAGCCTTGGGTCTCGATAAACACGCGTTTGACACGAGTATGCGCTGGTGGCATGGTGGGTTCAACACTCGTCACTAGCGTTGGCGTTACCAAATTTTGAGTTTTGGAAATCTGTGCTTTTGGGTCAAAAGTAGCAACTGTCATGACTACACCTAAATGTTTCGCCTAAAATAAACCCTTAATTATAACAGATTTTTTTGGCAAGATGCGGTAGGGATTATTTTGACAGTACTAAATAAATAACATCGGTACTAAAATTGCCAGCATCATCTATCTCAAAATATTGTCTAACAGGCGCGGCACAATTTTTTTGTAAGGCTCGAATCACTTGTATGCTGGTATCAGGGGTATGCATACGGGCGACCCAACTGTCAAAATTTAACGCCAGTTTTTGCATCTCGACAGTCGCCACGCAAAAGCCGGTGATTTCTGCAAAATACAACCACTCGGCAAGACTATAATCTTTGACATGACTGGGATCGCGGATGGTTTCAATGGTCTGTAAAAAATTATTGAGCACAGGATTGCTATTGCCCAATACATCGACAATCACCACTTTGCCATCCGGAGCTAGGGCGCGATGCATTTCAAACAGCGCTTGTGGTACATTCTGCCAATGGTGCGCAGAATAGCGCGTGATAATGGCATCAAATTGGTGGTCGGCAAAGGGTAATTTTTCTGCCGTACCGATTTGTGTGGTGATATTGGTTAAGCCGCGTGTTTTGGCTTGGCGGGCGACAACTTCGGTCATCGTAGGGGTAATGTCATAAGCAATCACTGATGTGGCAACAGGCGCCACCTGATAACTGACGTGCCCACCGCCACAGCCCAAATCCAATATATACTTAAGCTTGTGCGTCTCAATCAACTGCTTTATTTTGTCGAACTCAGCGCCTTGCGCATGGACAGCGCTATTAAGGTAGTTGTGGGATTTGTCTTGGTATTGTTGAATATTTAGGGCGTGTTGGGTATGGGTCATGGCTTGTCGCATCTAGTTTGGTAATAATAGACTCATCATAAGCGAAATAATTTATGATTTATAGTTAATTAAATTTAAAAATAAAAAACTATTAGTTATATAAAATACGCTGCAACATTTTTATACAATTAGTTGAGATTTGGGTAAATGTTTTTTAGTGGACAATCGTTATAATCGCTTCAGCAAGGTTAACCATTTTTACATTACTTTTGTCATTTTTTGCCTATTTATCCTATTTATTTATCCTAGTTAAAGGTCTTACCAATTATTATGAAAAATCTCAAGCTTTCGATGATTTCATGCGGTGTGATTGCTGTTTTTGCAGAATCTGCTTGTGCAAGTAGCTATTCTGTAGGGACGCCTAGCACGGCAGATAGTTATTTTAACCAAGCCGAACGTGAAGCTAGCCGCGGCAACTTATCGCAAATGGGCAACTATCAGCAAATGATGGCGGGTGGTAGTCTAGACATGTATCCAGAGTATTGGCAGCTCAATAAAGACTTAGACGCCCAGCCTGCATCAGCGATTGTAAGTTTTGCCAACCGTTATCCACAAACTGCGATGGCAGAAAAATTGGCGGCAGATTATGCAGAAACCAAAGCGCGGATGGGTGATTATGATGCAGTTAGACAAGTGGCGAGCTATGTGACCAATCCTGATGCGAGTGAAGCTTGTGCCATTGCGTTAGGCTTTAATCACGGTGGCGATAGCATGCGCGCTTATACCGAAAAAGGTAATGTTTGGCTCAACACGGATAAAAAACTGCCGCAGCTTTGCCAACAGTTGGCGACAGAGCTCAATGGCAATCGCATGGTTAGCAATGATGACCGTGAGCAGCGACTGTATCGTATGCTACGCACGGGCAACAATGGTGACATCGTGCAGCTTGCCAGCCGATTGGGCGTGCAGCTGAGCTACAATCAGCTTATGAGCATCAGTAGCAGTCCCAATGCGTTTTTCTCACAAATTGGAAGTATGCCAGCAACCGCCAGCAATCGATATTTATATCTATACGGTTTAGGGCAACTTGCCAAAAAATCTGTCAGTGAAGCGGCGATGCAGCTCAACTATGATTTGGGGCGAAACCCGCAGTTTTTTGATGCCAAAACCCGTCAATATGCCTACCGTACCTTGGGCGTGGCAAGGATGAGCGTCAATACCGATCAAGGTTTTAGTAGTGACGCGGTTGATTGGATGCAAAAAAGTCTGGGCGTACCATTTAACAATGAAGAAGCCGAAAACTATGCCCAAGCAGCGATACGCTATAGCCGATGGTCAGATTTGGCACAAGCCATTGGCGCAATGGACTATAAAAATCAGCAGCAACCGATATGGCAATATTGGCTTGCCAAAGCCTACAAATTGGGCGGCACTAACCAGCAGCGTCAACAAGCCAATCAGCTATTTAGTCAATTGGCGCAAACCAATGACTATTATGGACTGCTCGCCAAAGACCAACTGGGGCAGCGGTTTGACCGATTGCCGACCAATCCACCGGTGAGCAATAGTGATTACTCACGCCTCGCAAACGATAGTTTCTTTAATCGCGCATTTACCCTCTATAAACTCGCCGCCAATCCTGCCTATACCAACCGTGAATGGAACTGGGCGGTAAAAAAGGCACGAGACCGTGGTGATGAGACGATGATTTTGGCAGCGGCGCAAACTGCATCGGACATGGGATGGTATGACCGTGCTATCTACGCATTGGAATCCACCAAAACGATTCCAAATTCGGCACTGGCATTCCCAATGCCCCATCAGTCTAGTGTCGTGCAATACAGCCGCCAAGCGGGAATCGATCCTGCATGGGCGTATGGCATCATGCGTCAAGAGAGCCGTTTTAATATCGGCGCGCGTTCGGGTGTTGGGGCAGGGGGGTTGATGCAAATCATGCCAGACACCGCGCGCTATATCGCACGTAAATTGGGCGAACCGTATGAGCCATCTCGCGTCGCAGGGGGTGATACCAATATCCGCTATGGTACGTATTACATGGGCGATATTTTAAATAAATTGGGCGGTCAGCCTGTATTAGCCACCGCGGGCTACAATGCAGGGCCAGGTAAGGCCAAAACTTGGCAACCTGAGAATGGTAGCCTAGCCGCCGATCAGTATGTTGAGACCATTCCTTATTCAGAAACGCGCAATTATGTCAAAGCCGTGATGGAAAATGCCACCAATTATGATGTGCTTCTTGGCGGTAATAACCAACCGATTACTCAGCGTATGGGTACCATTGCTGCTAAATATTAAATTAATCTGAATTAAATAAACCTGCTAAATCTTCGCAAAAACAACAGCTAATTGATTGATAATGGTCAATAAATTACTGTTGTCTTTTAGTATATACAGGGTTTACAAAATCTGACCTAGTTAGTATGATTTCAAAAAATTGGCATGACGCATAAACATTAGTTTCGTTTGACAAAAATTTAGTTATTTCAAACAAAAAATTGATAAGTCAATGCCATTTTTATCACGTCTATTTTAAAAGCTCACTGTAAATTTAAAAGCTCACTGTAAACGTTAAAGCAACCTGCTTGTTTTTAATCATCGACTATTTGGTTTAATTGCTATGCTGTCATCTTGTCTAAAAACATTACTCGATTTTACCAACTTGCACGCGGCATCACACGCCGCCACATTGGGGTCGTTAAAGATTAGAGCAAAGTTTCAAGATGAGGTGGCGGAAAATTTAGCGAGTTTAGTTATCAACTCAAGTCATCAAAAAAGCGCAAGGTTTAGCGGCTATTTGTCAGTTGGCTGCTTGGCGGTGATGGGTGCTTTAGCAACCTCAGCTGCCCACGCCGACAGTGTTTTAGGGGTTGAATTATCCCCTGCCATCTGCAAGCTTAACCCATACATGGGTAATATTCGCCAATGTATCGAAGGCAATCCGATGACGGTGAATTTTTATCGGGTGGCGAACCAGCCTTGTAGTAATAGCCGCTACAGCATGTCGCCACTGCAAGAAAAGATCACCTCAAAAGTCATTCCAGACGGTAATATTCGCAAAAATATTTGGCAGCAGTATGGTCGCTGCAGTGGTCTAAGTACCGGTACTTATTTTCGCACCATTACCTCGCTTGCCAGTCAATTAAAACTGCCAAAAGAACTCAGTAGCGGTCGCAGTTATCGATTCGCGTCCAATGGCTTGAGCCGCCAATTGATGTCTTTAAACCCTGGCATGAAGCCAAACTCGTTTAATTTTTTCTGTCAAAAAAATAGTGCAGGTCAATCTGTACTGACCTATATCAACGTGTGTTATGACAATAACGGACGTTTTGCCCAATGTGCCACACGCTCTTATACCTGTCCCAGTCAGTTTTTGATCGATGGCAATTATTGAGAGATCGCGGTATCAATTTTTGCTTAGGTTTAAGCGTTTTTTATTTTGTTCTTTGCCTTACTTCAACCCATAATTGTCAAGCTCACCCGACAATTGACCCCATAAATTTATGGTCTTTGATGGTGACAAGTGATAAACTAGGCAGGCTTTTTTAGACAACTTTTTCTGCTTTTTTCACTGCCTTGCTTTTGCAAAGGATCTTGTACTTATCATAATAGGAGCTTTCAATGAAACAGCCTGTTCGTGTTGCGGTGACTGGTGCTGCTGGTCAAATCAGTTATTCATTATTATTTCGTATCGCATCGGGTGATATGTTAGGTAAAGACCAACCTGTCATTTTACAATTATTAGAAATCACGCCAGCCTTAGAAGCCTTAAAAGGTGTGGTAATGGAACTTGAAGATTGTGCATTCCCATTGCTAGCGGGCGTCGTACAAACCGATGACGCTAATGTTGCGTTCAAAGATGCGGACTATGCCCTACTGGTAGGTGCCCGTCCTCGTGGTCCTGGCATGGAGCGTAAAGATTTGCTAGAAGCCAATGCCGCCATCTTCTCTGCACAAGGTAAAGCCTTGAACGACAACGCTAGCCGTAATGTCAAAGTATTGGTTGTGGGCAATCCAGCCAACACCAATGCCTTAATCGCACAGCGCAATGCCCCAGACCTAGACCCACGTAACTTTACAGCGATGACACGTCTTGACCACAACCGTGGTATGGCGCAATTGGCAGAAGAAACTGAAACTACCGTAAATGACATCAAAAAAATGATCATTTGGGGTAACCACTCTTCAACCCAGTACCCAGATTTGACTTTCACTACGGTAAAAGGTCAACCCGCCCTAGAGCAAGTACAACGTGACTGGTACGAAGGTACTTATATCCCTAACGTACAACAACGTGGTGCTGCCATCATTAAAGCACGTGGTGCCTCATCAGCGGCATCTGCGGCAAACGCTGCCATTGCGCACATTCGTTCATGGGCACTAGGCACTGACGAGAATGATTGGGTATCTATGGGTGTTTACTCAAATGGTGAATACGGCATCCAAAAAGGTCTTATCTATTCATTCCCATGTACTTGCCAAAATGGCGATTGGAAAATTGTTGAAGGGCTAGACGTTTCATCGGCGTTCTCACAAGAAAAAATGAAAGCCACCGAAACTGAGCTCGCTGAAGAGCGTGATGCAGTAAGCCACTTATTACCCAACTAATTAGGTTAGAATATTTTAACCAAAAAAACCAGCCTCATAAGGCTGGTCTTTTTACATGAAATAACCACACTATACAATCAAATCACATTTTTTTTAGCCAATTTTGGCTACAATGGTGTAACAGTAACAATAACCCATGGCACTTTTTTGATAATTTTTAAATAAAATGAGTGCTAAAAATAATGACATTACAATAACCATTGATACTTTTAAAAAAAAATAGGAGAACCACAATGATGATAGATGGCGAAAGAAACATTAATATGTTGTTTGAGCAAATGGGCATGGACAGCGATGATGCATCAATTGAAGCTTTTATCCAAAATAACCAACTGCCACAGTCAGTCGAGCTGAGCGATGCGCCTTTTTGGAATGACAGCCAACGTAAATTTTTAAAGGACGAATATCATGCAGATGCAGGTTGGATTGAAATCATCGATGAGCTCAACACCCTTCTACACAAAGATGCCATGGATGCGCAAAAACTGACCAAATAAGTCATTTTAATACGGTTAAAGGTATTTTTTAAGTGTAGTAAAAGCTAATTAAAAAACCCAATTATTTGATTGGGTTTTTTAGTGCTCAAATGCTCAAATGTTTAGGTAGCCAATTTTTGTAAATGGGCAATACGGTCATCTAAGGAGGGGTGGCTGGCAAATAACTGGGCAAAACTAAATCCCCCTTTACCTTCATTAATGGCAAAGGCTTTCATGCTTGGTGGCATATAATCAGGCTGCTGGCTGGCAGGTTTTAACGCTTCAAGCGCAGCAATCATGTTGTATTTACCCGCCAAACGCGCGCCTGCTTCATCCGCACGGTATTCACGATAACGAGAGAACCACATGACCACTGCTTGTGCGGCAATACCAAACACAATATCTAACACCATACTGGTAATGTAATAGCCCATACCAGGTGAATTGCTGTCATTTTTAAATATCGCCTGATCTACAAACAAACCCACAATGCGCGCAAAGAACATTACAAAGCTGTTAACCACCCCTTGAACAAGCGCTAAGGTCACCATATCACCATTGGCAACGTGACCAATCTCGTGGGCAAGTACCGCTTCGACTTCTTCTTGGTTCATCGATTGTAGTAGCCCAGTCGATACCGCAACCAAAGCTTTGTTTTTATTCCAACCTGTCGCAAAGGCATTGGGTGATGGATTATCAAAGATACCCACTTCTGGCATATCAATATTGACGTTTTGCGCTAAACGGCGAACCGTTTCGACCAGCCAAACTTCCAACTGGGTAGCAGGCTGTTCAATGACTTGCGTACCTGTGGAGCGTTTGGCGAGCCATTTTGACATCAACAGCGATACAAACGACCCTATCATGCCATAGATGAAACACATCACCAGCAGGCTAGTCGTGCCTGTGCCGCCCAAATTGAATCCTAGCATTGGCGCGATGACGTTCATGACGATACCAAACACCACCATCACCGCTAGGTTAGTTAAAAGAAATAAGCCAATTCGTAACATGACGGTTTCCTAAAGACAATCAAACGATTAAATATACTTATCAACAATAAGTTGACGATGATATTTAGTATAATAGCGTTTAATGCAACAAATTAAAGGCAAAAGTAGCATAAATTTGTAACATAAAAAAGCCAGTATTAAACTGGCTTTGTGCTTCTGGTTTTGGGCTTCTAGACACGTTTGTTAGCGGACAATCGTATAAGGATTTGATGAATTATAGCTAACATTTTGAAAGCCATTGCTTCTAGTACCAGAGCGCAGATTGGGGTCATTGCGATATAGGTTGTTATAGCGGCTTAACACACGTTGTACGTAGTCACGGGTTTCACGAAATGGGGGAATACCGCCGTATTTACTGACGTTGCCTTCACCGGCATTATAGCTTGCTATCACATGCTGAATATTACTGAAACGGTTTTGTAAAAATTTCAAATATTTTGCCGCGCCTTCGATGTTCTCGGCAGGGTTCCAAGCATTATACACACCAAACCGCCTAGCTGTCGCAGGCATTAATTGCATTAACCCCTGTGCCCCAACAGGTGAGCGTGCGTTCGGATTAAAACCTGATTCAGTATGCATCATGGCTTTCATCAATGCAGGGTCAACCCCATGACGCAGCGCAGAAGCCACAATCATACTATCGTAGCTATTTTTGTTGCCACGTGCACTGGCAGGTACGGCAGCTTCATTGGCGCCCCAATTGCTATAACTATGCACATTGGTATCCGCGTAATAAGTCACTTTGACTTTTTTGGTAAAATTTTGAAAATTATTTCCTGCAGGGCGGTTGTTGCTGACTACATTGGTCAACAGCACCTGACCATTGCTGTCTTTAAACACATACATATTGCCAGCGTTCGCTGCATCCATACTTGCCAAACTGCCCAATGACAATAGGGAAGCCGATAACAAATAAGGTAGCCGAGGTTTCTTTGCAAACAATACCATAAATATACCTATGTAAAATTTTTGACAATACGTCACGGTAAAGCACATGACTATAGAATTTGAGGTGAGCGTAACGTTTTAAACTGACATAAAAAGATAAAATCCGTTATGTTTCAATGACATTTGATAACAATACTATAAAAGAATTGGCATGAAATATACCATAAATCTGTCAAAAACTGGTTAAAGTTTACAAAAAATCAGATAAGGGGAAAAAAGGGAACCAATTGCCAAAAAACTTGTAGAACTTTTGGGTTGGATACGAAGGATTAGAAAAAAAAGGGTTCAAAATTTTTAGCCATAAAAACTATCAGATTTTCAAGCCTTAAAACTTAAAAAAAAAGTAAAATTTTTTGCTTGCACTTTGCAAAAAACTATAACTCTATGATTTATATAAATAAAATAATTGGTTAAAAAATAACCAATTTAGAGATAACCTATAGCAATATGCGGTTTATTGTTGTCAAGTCAGAAGTTATCCACATGGTTATCCACATAAATTGGGGAAAATAACCTAAATTATTGATATTGATAAAAAATAAACTCAAATAACTCCCAAAATAACTGAAAAAAACATGGCAGCATAATGTGCGACATGACAGAAGAATGACAAATTGACGAATATATTTTTAAAATTTAATAAAATTGTGTTCAATATCCGCAGTTTATCGGGCTTTACAGTCATTTATTCGGCCAAAAAAAACCTGCACCAACTTAAATTCTGATACAGGTCTGATAGTATCAATGGCTACAAGACTACATCTGGTCGGCGGTATCCAATGGCTGCTGCTGTAGTAGTTGTTCAAATGGCTCAAGCACTGGCGCAAGCAGTTTGGCTTGGGCTTTCGACAATACTTCCTCAGGTGCGATACCGAATTCACCCAACAACTGCTTAAGTTTGTCCACCGACATCATGGCAGTCACTTTGGTTTGACCCGTTTCATCATAGCTGAGGTCTTCAATCACTTCTAACTTATGCAGTTCGTGTTGCAATTGTCCAAAATTGGCCGGTAAGGTTAATTCAAACCGCTGTAACTGACCCACCAATAATTGCTGCACGGCAAAGGTAAGTTGCTCGATACCTAACCCCTCATGGGCAGAGACATATACCCGATTGGGCTTGGCTTTATCACTATAACCGATATGCGGCGGCTCACCTGTGAGATCAATTTTATTAAACACATTTAGTACAGGCACTTGATTGTCAATTTCCGCTAACACAGATTGTACTGCAGCGATTTGCTCATGCATGTCTTCACGGTGACTATCAATAACATGCAGTAACAAATCTGCCTCTAAGGTTTCTTCTAGCGTGGCATGGAAGGCTTCCACTAGCTCATGGGGCAAATGACGGACAAAACCGACCGTGTCGACAAGTACCACCTTACCCACGCCCGACCATGACACACTCCGTAGCGTCGGGTCAAGTGTCGCAAATAGCTGATTGGCGGCATAGATATTTTCATGGGTCAGGGTATTAAATAAAGTTGATTTACCCGCATTGGTATAACCCACCAATGAAATTGTCGGTACTGATGATTTTTGGCGTTTGGCACGACCTTGCGCGCGGGTTTGTTTGACCTTATCAAGCTTGGCTTTGAGCTGCCCGACACGAACCTGTAACAAGCGTCTATCGGTTTCAAGCTGGGTTTCGCCTGGACCGCGCAGACCAATACCGCCTTTTTGGCGCTCCAAGTGCGTCCAGCCGCGTACCAAGCGAGTCGCTAAGTGATTAAGCTGGGCAAGCTCAACTTGCAGTTTACCTTCATACGTTCGCGCACGCTGGGCAAAAATATCCAAGATAAGACCCGTTCTATCAAGCACACGGCACTGCACCAAGCGCTCAATATTACGTTCCTGCGATGGGGTCAAACTATGGTTAAAAATGACAATATCTGCCTCGTATTGTTTGACAAGTTCCCCGATTTCTTCAGCTTTACCCGTACCCACAAAGTATTTGGCGTCAGGCTTAGACCGCGTACCTGTGACCAAGGCTTGTTTTTGCGCCCCTGCCGAATCCACCAGCAATTCAAATTCTTCCAAATCGTCTGGGTCATTGAGATGGGTAATGTTTAAATGGACTAAGATGGCTTTTTCACCACCTTCATAACGCTCAAAATACTCCAATGATTTATCCTTTCGTTGTGAGTGTAAAAATGTGTCTATATCTAAATATATTATCTAAGTCTATTAAGTTAAACATTCGCTTAATTAAATAGTCGACAGCCGCGTTAGAAAAAGCGCTAGACACGATAGATGGATTATGTATATCAATATAAGGTTTTTTTGCAGAACTTTTAGTCAAATTTACAATTAGTAACTTAAAACGGGGGTAAAGACGCAGGTTCGGTCATGGTTTTGCCATGAAAACGTCATTGAAACGACACTGGCGTCACGCATACTGACCTTATGCAGACTACCATCAAATCGGATGATGGCGACTTTGTAGCTTTGAGAATGAGTCAATGACAAGCTAAGGCATTTTTCGCTCTGCAGTTGGCTAATGCCATAGCAGAAACCACCATAGGTAACAGTAAGATGACTGATTTTGTAGAACAAACTAATTTTGTAGAACGAAATAAAGGCGCCAAATTATACGAAGATATCGCCACTTATCCTGTTGATAGTCTCTTTAATACCCAGTTGATAGCGCAGTTACTGGCACATAATTTTGCTGATATGGCTGTGGTAGAGACGCTAGCTCCGCTGGTCAAGCCAACGCTTAGCCGCCCAAGTGCGCGTCATCGCCCGTTATTTAAGTCAGTGATTATTAACGTGAGTGAGGATAAGTTTTCGCTACAAACCGAGCAGCATTTGCTCAATGCCCAGCGTCTGCGAACTTTGACCTTCACCCAAGCGTTTTCAGTAAGTTTTGCGGGATTTCACCCAAGCTCAGAGCAGCCGCTAGATCGGGATGATTTTGATAACTATTGCACCCATGTGGTGGTGTATGACGAAACCAAACAAGATAGTTTTGGGCAGCCACTCGCGGTGGCAACCACCCGCTTACTCGATAAAAACGGCGCGATAAAAGCTGGGCATTTTTATAGTGAGCATGAGTTTAGACTGGGTCGCTTGCTTGATGATTACCCGTATAATGTGCTAGAAATCGGACGCACCTGTGTGCACCCAGATTACCGCGGTATTACCACGATTAATCATTTGTGGGAATCCATCGCGGCAGTCGCCAAAGCTTACAATGTCAATGCGTTTATGGGCTGTGCCTCAGTTCCGATGGAAGAGGGCAACGTGCAAAGCTGGTTAGATCGTCAGCTTGATAATACCAAGCTAGATGTCAAAGTGACCCGTAAATTGCCAGAAGACAAATTATCGCCTATCGACTTGTCGCAAGTGGCTGATGTGGAATTGGCGAATCGGCAAAATTTTGCCTTGCCAGCGCTGTTAAAAATGTACGTCAAAATGGGCTGTAGTCTTGGTGCAGCGGCTTGTTATGACCCTGAGTTTGACTGTGCCGATGTGTTTGTTTGGTTGCCGTTTGAACAAGTCAAACCACGTTATCAGCACTATTTGCACTAACTTGTTTATTGATAAAGGCAAAAGTGCTAATCTTAAACAAGATAAATCCCGTTTGCTGACCTTTAAAAATCAAACAGACCTAATAAGCTGTGTGCCCAATAATTTGCTATACTACATCCACAATTTTTCACTCACATACTTACCTTATGCAAAAATCTAATCATAAAACCGCGCCATCGGCGTTGACGATTACTAGCCTAATTAGCGAAACAGCAAAACAACTGCGACAACCTGCTACCTATAGTAAAAAGAATTTGGCGACCCAGTGGCAACGCAGCAAGCGCGTTATAAATTTAATGGCAGCGATTCAAACAGGGGTTGGCTATGCGTGGCAGATTAACCACACACCAAATCCCGATAATCAGCAAATCATCCAACTGATTCAAAAATTCTGTAAAAAATCGCTCAAAGCGTTAGGCATTGAGGTGACTGCACTTGAGCCAATACCGACGCATCACGCGTTATGGGCGAGCAACCATATCTCTTGGCTAGATATCCCTGTGGTGGGTAGTATTGTACCGACCTTCTTTTTATCCAAAGCCGAAATCGCGAATTGGCCGGTAATTGGCTGGATGGCGACCACCGCACACACCTTATTTATTCAGCGCGGTTCGGGCGATACCAGCAAAATCAGTGAGCAGATGAGTGAGTTTTTATCACAAGGCTCACCCGTGGTTTTCTTCCCAGAAGCGACCACCACAGACGGTACAGCGATTAAACGTATTTATGGCAACTTGTTGCAGTCTGCGATGGACAGCCAAGTGCTCATTCAACCGATTGTGATTTGCTATGTCAACCAAGATGGTGAACTTGACCAAAACATTCCATATTATGGCGATATTGGCTTGATAGATAGCGTCAAACGTGTGCTCGATAACCGCCCTGCCAAAGCCTATGTGTTGCCATTAGCAGCCATTGACCCTGCGGGTAAAACCCGAAATGAAATTACCGCTATCTTGCAGCAGTCCATGGTGGATGGGCTGGCGCGTTTGCATGGGCAAGTGCTTCACGCTAAAAAACCTTAATCGTTACGATTATAGTTAACTGTAAAAGCCAAGCTGCCATCGCCTTGGCTTTTTTTTATCCTATGAATATCACTGACGCTCACTAAATTTTTTCAGTCAAATAGCATTGTAATGAAAGTTAAAAATTTCATCAAATCTGTTATCATGTACGTAACAAAGCGTTATGTGACAATCACTTGTGATTAAATAGTCGCTATAGCAGTTGAACTGTTGAGCGGCATCACTCACCCATGAGCCACGCTTTATCAAACCGTCACTGGACAACGTTTGTCATCTATTTGTGCACGGTTATTTTTATACCGTTATTTTTACACAATTATTTTTACACGCTGCCCGCCACAATGACGAGTGAGTTTAATACCGATTGGATGAGTGCAAGCTTGTGATTATTTTGCCCCGTAAATTTGTACATTAAACCCTAAATTTTTTCACTAATCCTCTAAATTTGTTTACTAACTGAAGTTACGCACCGCTAATAGCCTTAAGCTGGGCAAAAGCCGACTGATTAGCGGAGACGAGTAACTTTAAACGCAAAGCGAAATGATTTAACTTGGTTTTGATTTTCAAACACTCAAGCTTAAACACCGCATACGTGGCTAAAAACATATGATTAAACCGAGCCCTTTGGCTATGAGCAGG